>CAIXQV010000976.1 GCA_903921605.1 uncultured Planctomycetaceae bacterium
CAGGCAGACGCCGTGATGCATTAAGAGGTGGAGCAATACGAAGCGTCGCCTTTCGCTCCGCGAAATTTGAGGTGCTGTAATTGTTTAACGGCGAGCCGCAGGCGGAGGCGAATTTCGGCAACGCCTGTGGCTTGCCGTTAAACGAGAATGTGAATCCACCCTAGAGTCTGCGCTGTGAAGTTGTTTTCCGGACAGCATTGCATAAAACTGTTCTCCGAGCGAACAAGCCAGGGCTCCTTCATTCGTCGAAAGTGTGACAGAAAGCTGAAACAATGACTGAACCAGTTCAGACCGTACCGAGTCGACTCTACATGGAGATTGAATCATATGTTTCGAAACGGGCGCAGGAGTTCGAGCAGATTTCCGAGGAGCGAAAAGCGGAACTGCAGCAGCTTGCGGTTTATGTGGGTGAGTGCATCGCAAAGGGACACGATGCGAAGCTGACGTTCGTCTGTACGCACAATTCGCGACGAAGCCATCTAACGCAGATCTGGACGCAGATCGCTGCAGCTCATTATGGCGTGAATCATGTGCAGACGTTCTCAGGAGGCACCGAAGTAACAGCCTGCAATCCTCGCACGGTTGCCGCCCTGAAACGATGTGGGCTTCGGATCAGCATCAAAGCAGAATCCAGCTCAAATCCGCACTATGCCGTCGCGTTTTCTGACATGGAACCGCCACTGATCTGCTTTTCCAAGGTCTTCAATCACGCTCCGAATCCGTCGTCGAATTACTGTGCTGTAATGACGTGTTCTCATGCCGACCAAAACTGCCCCGTCGCCATCGGCTGTGACCTGCGACTGGCGATCAGGTATGAAGATCCCAAAGTTTCCGACGACACACCACAGGAAGCCGCCACATACGATGAACGCTGCAAGCAGATTGCTCGAGAAATGTTGTACGCGATGTCGCTGGTGAGTCGCTGAAGCAAACGCGGTCTGTCGTGCAATTCCACCGGAGAAGCGCCAACGCCAGCAGGTCGCTGACAGTCTGGAATGCCCGTCGCTTTTGGCCTCGCGAAACTCGTCTGACTTTTTCGGAGAGCAGGCACATTCAACTTTGCGCCCCGACTTCCAAGATGGGAAAGAGCCAAAGAACAAACACTGTAAATCTCGCAGATTCGACGGCTTCCGGCTAACTTGACGAAAGTTCCTGGCGAAAAAAACGCTGTAGAATAAATTCACAGCCTCAAAACACAATACGACGCCGATCGCTCTATTCAGAAGTTCACAAATTACGGCTCCACAACAATTGTACGGAACATTCGACGAATCCCAACAACGCTGCAAATGCCGCCAATCTATTAGAGGCCATTAAAGTGACCCGCACACCATCGATCTGCCCGCTTATCATGCTACTGACATTTTGCGGTTCAATCGTCATGGCGCAGGCACCTGATTCAAAACAGCTGGTCACTCGCGATATCGGATCACGACGAGAGCTGTTTGTGGATCGCTTTCTGATTGATCGGCTTGAAAACGCAACGCTCAAGCTGCATGAACCACGACTCGCGCCGGCGATGTCCGAACCGGCCGATGACCTGGAATACGGCACGGTGATCAAAGACGGAGATCTGTTTCGGCTGTACACGCGAGATGCCCGCGGATCAAAATTCGATGGCGATACGACCGAGGTCACTCGGTACTGTGAAAGTCGCGATGGAATCCACTGGACGAAACCAAAGCTGGGGCTCGTAGAAATTGATGGCTCAAAAGACAACAACGTAATTCTGCATGAGGCTCCTTACTGTCACAACTTTTCGCCCTTCCTCGATCAGCGTCCCAACGTTCCTTCACAGGAACGATTCAAGGCGCTGGGCGGAACGGTGAAGTCGGGACTCGTTGCGTTCATCTCGGCGGACGGAGTTCACTGGAAGAAACTGCGACCTGAGCCTGTCGTGACTTACACAAAGGAGTATGCGTTCGATTCGCAGAACGTGTCGTTCTGGTCAGAGGCCGAAGGCTGCTATGTCTGTTACTTCCGACACTTCCTCGACCAAAAACTGCGATCGGTTTGTCGGACCACATCGGCGGATTTCGTAACATGGTCTGAACCAATTCAACTGAAGCCCAATTTTCCCGGCGAGCATATCTACACGACACTGACGCATCCCTACTTTCGAGCCCCACACATCTACATCGCTACGCCAACACGTTTTCATCCCGAGCGAGGCGAGAGTACCGACATCTTGTTCATGACAACTCGCGGTAGTAATCCGTTCGACCGCACGTTTCGTGAAGCCTTTATTCGACCGGGGCTGGACCCGGATCGCTGGGGCAATCGTTCCAACTACGCCGCACTCAACATCGTGCCAACAGGTCCGACAGAGATGTCGATTTTCACAACACCGTTCCGCCGGTTCACTCTGCGAACGGATGGCTTTGCTTCGGTGCATGTGGGAGCTGACGTTGGCGAATTGGTGACTCAACCACTGCGATTTACGGGTAAGCAACTTGTGATCAATTATTCGACCAGCGCTGGCGGTAGTTTACGAGTTGAGATCCTTAATGGATCCGGCCAGCCGATCCCTGACTTCACGCTGACCGACAGCCGCAATCTTGTTGGAGACACGATTGAGCAACTAGTCCAGTGGAAAAAAGGGAGTGTTGTTTCGTCTCTTGCTGGTCAACCAGTGCGATTGCGATTCGTGATGCAGGAAGCAGATCTGTTTGCGATTCAGTTTCGTGAATAAGGTGACGGAATCTTCAATTAACGTGTTGAGAAGTGATTGTACTCTCTCAAGCTTCGATTTTTGCGTAGGATGGGCATTCCTGCCTGTCGAGACACAGTCAGACAGGAATGTCCAACTACAGTTAAAATCCAACCTACATCTTTGGCATTCGGAGATCTGCTTCGATGTGATCGCCTGTTGGCCTTTGCGTCTGCGGCTGGATGACGATAGAGTCACGTTTGCCTGACCGCTGGGACTTTTGTGAGGACGACCATGCTCCGATTCAAGACGCCGGAAAGATTACTGTGCGATGGCTTGAGTCGTCGAGATCTCATGAAGGTCAGCGGTCTCTCAGTCCTTAGCGGATTAACGCTGCCGAGACCTGGCCAAGCAGCAGATTCAAATATTCCCAAACCGTCCGGGCCCGCGAAGTCCGTGATTCTGTTCAATCTGCTGGGTGGCCCCAGTCAGCTGGACATGTTTGACATGAAGCCCGCAGCTCCTGTGGAGGTTCGCGGTGAGTTTAAGTCCATCCAGACTTCGCTGCCGGGTTTGCAGATCTGCGAGCATATGCCGAACATCGCACGGATGATGCACAAGACAGCACTCATCCGCACGGTGACTCATGGTTACAATTCTCATAACCCGCTCAACATTATGACGGGCTGGAGCCTCGGCAATCCAGCCGCTCTGTCCCCCGATCCTAATGACCCACCGGACATCGGCGCGGTATGCCAGTATGTTGGCATGGGACCGGAAGACATGCCTGGCGCGTTTTGTTTGCCGTGTTACCCGGGCTGGGGCGAAAGCGGCATGTATCCGGGACTTCGACGCCCCGGGCCATACGGAGGTCACCTCGGCAGCCAATACGACCCGCTGTTTGCGTTATGCGATCCGACCTTCGACCGAAAACCGGATCGCCCTTATTACGGAACTGCCATCGCGTTGGGTGAACCTCAAATGCCGTCCGCCGACGCGCTGCCCGACATGACCAATCAGCGTCTCAATTACCGCCGGTCAATGCTGACACGGATCGACAAAGATTTCCTGCAGGCTTTCAAATCTCAGTCAGTTGAACAGCTTGAGCGGTTTCAGGATCAGGCCTTCAGTCTGCTCTGCGGCAGCAAAGTTCGAGATGCATTCGATCTCTCCCGCGAGTCTGCCGAACTGAGACAGAGCTATGGCCGAACACTCTTCGGAAACTCTATGCTGGTCGCTCGCCGACTGGTTGAAGCGGGCGTACCGTTTATCAGCGTGCATGCAGAGAACTTCCTACCAAACGGCTCATTCACCTACGACATGCACGAGAACAATTTCGCAATGTTGAAGGAACACAACTTGCCAGTGCTCGATACTTTGCTGCCAGCACTCGTGGATGATCTGGAGCAGCGCGGCTTGCTCGACTCAACGCTGATCTATGTCATGGGCGAAATGGGACGTTCGCCGAAGGTTAACGCCAAAGCCGGACGAGACCATTGGCCGCAGTGTGGCTTCTGCCTCATGATTGGAGGAGGAATCAAACCAGGTGCCGAATACGGGACGACCGACGCGATAGCCGCTTATCCCGCATCCAACCCGGTTTCGCCTGCCGACATCGTGGCCACGATCTACCAGCAACTGGGCATTGATCCTCATACGATGCTCCCTGACCGCACCGGTCGCCCAATTTCTATCGCTCATGGTGGGCAACCGATCTGGGACATTATCGGATAAACGCATGGAGTCCTGCGAACGACAACCTCGCCTGCCCGACTGGATGTCGCAGGGCTTGTCGTGTTAATTCAAGGACCGCAAGTCTGGATGATCTTTCGCGGATTCAATCTTCCTGATGGCTTTGCGGATGGCCTTTGCTTTTTGCTCACTTAATTCTTTCGGAAAATCCTTCTCGCCTTTGTCAAACATCGCGGCTGTTTGCTTTAGATGCGGGACGATGCTCTGTGCTTCGGCGCCGTAGTTGTCGAGCACTTCCAGAATCTCCGGTGTGCGTTCCTCGCTGGCCCATGGATTTTGGCTGCGCAGATAGTCGGCAGTGGCTTGCATACCTTCCCGAATGTGATGTGAGGCCAGTACCTTCAACCCGTTTAACCGAACGCCGTCGGCAAACATCTCGCCGCTGGGTGCTGGTTTTTCGATCGCTTCGAGCACAACGGGCAACAGTGGCCGAAGCTGCTCATAGCTCAGGCGGCGATAGATTTCGCTGATTTCGCTGCGGGCGCGACCATCCTGATTCTGCAAGCCACTTGCGATAGCGGTGCGTAGTTGATCCTGATTCACATCGTCGAATGACTCCATTCGGGGCAGCATATTGCCGAAGATGGCCGAGGAAACAAATCGTTGCTCCATCCCACGTGGGTCTTCTGAAGACGGGTTGCGGGCAATCAGCTCAAGCATCTCAGGCAGTGCGGGCAGTGCAGGTTTGCCAATGGCAGCGAGTGCGGAGGCGGCTTTCACGCGGAGCCAGAGGTCTTCATGCTGGAGCGTGCGGCGAAGCTGTGGGACTGCCTGAGCGGCTTCGCCCCGCAGTTCCTGCAGCGCGTGGCAGGCGCCAATCCGAGCGTCAGGATTTTCGGAATCAAGCAGAGCAATGATTTCAGATATCGGAGGTTCTTTCCGCCAGGAGATTGCCATTGCTGCGCGCTCGCGCACGGTAGGCGACCACGATCCGAGGCGCTCGATAAGTTCTGTGTCGGTCAGTTGATCATAGAAGCTTCTGCGGTCTTTGTTATCCCAACCGCGACCGTCAGCGATAATGCTCTGAGCTGCTTCGTGCGCGAGCTGCTGAACCACACCCGATGTTTTGCCGGTGAGTCTCGTCTTCCTGAGCGGCAGCGCGTAGCCGAGCAGGTAAGGCCCCGTTGCGTCCCAACCGTGGTAGCTGTCATGATCCGGTTCGGGCGGGCCTTGATGTGTGAATCCACCGTCCCAGTGTCTCGCGAGGTCGTGATACCAGCCTCCAAATTCCTGCATCCAGGCTCCTGTGGCATGTGGCCCTGCTTGCCCGATCGCAGGCAAAGACCACAGCAGATTGAAATAGTTGCCAGTGTGTCCACCGTCTCGCTCGTTGCCATGCGATGCCACTGCCATACGTGTGAAGAAATTCGCGCTCTTTGCTTCACCAAGAAAGTTGAAGAGTACCGCTGCCATGCCACACTTGCCGTTATCCTCGTGCGTCTCGGTCCAGGCGGCATGGTCCCCGTATGGCACGGCTCCTTTTCCCGTATAGAAGCGAAGAAGCTTCGCGCTGAGTTCTACGGCACGAGCGACCTCCGCATCCTTTACACCGACATCGCTGCCAAGCACCATGCCGATCGTCAGCGGCAGTCCAGGGGAATTCATCATCCCATAGCCCTGCAGTCGTCCATCCTGCAGCGCAAACGTATGTCCCCATGAACCCACTGCACTCTGGCCGATAGCCGCTTCCTTCGCCAGTCGTCGAAGTCCCGGCATCACCGTGGCATCACCGGTCGCGGTGGAGTACTCCGCAAGAAAGATCATCACGTATCCGTAGTACCACGTTCTAAAATCCGTCGTCTTGAATTTTGCCGCCCACTGTGCTTCGCGACGGACCAACGGAAGATGTGTTGCATCACCGCCAGCCAGCAGGGCAAGTGCATTAAGAGCACGTGGGATCGGATCCGTCTGCTCCGCATAATCGGCTTCATTCAGGCGTGCCGCCAGCGTCTTCAGCCCCTGCGTGAGGATACGCTGTGACTTTGGACAGTTATACGGCGCGGTGGCGCTGAACGAACCGAGCACAGGCAGCTTCAACGTGACGTCCTCAACGTTCCCGGCCCGCCAGCGAGCAAGAACGAGCCTGCCGCCACCACTGTCTGTCTCTGCGGCAGTAATCGCCCGTCCAAACTCCGTGCGAGGATCGTAAGAAAAAGGCTCGCCACCTACGCCAAGTATCACGTCACCAACTGTGAAAATTCCATCTGCAGGCGAGCCTGCGTCTACGGCAGTAATTGCAATCTGCCGAGCATCGGTCGTCACCATTTTGTCGCAGAACATCCAGCCTCGTAAGCCTGTAGGTCCAAGATTCCAATCATGCTTCGCGTCCGATGGAATGGAGGCGCCTTTGGTAAAGTCAGGAATTGTCGGAATCGTTTCATCGGGCAAGGCTGATGCAACAGAAGCAATCCCCAGCCATAAAGCGATGATCACTGAGAGTAATTGAGTTTTTGTCATGGCAGTGAGCGTCAAGCGATCTTTCTATTCAACAATCATCCGGAGATTCGCATCAGCGAACGCTTTGCCCATCAGAGCAAAGGTCTTTGCGCAACCGAGGTAGTGGTAGCCGGCATTCGACGCGCCGCGTTTCCAGAGGGCGACTTCCGCGGGGGAAATGAGATCTGATTCGTATTTCTTCAGAAATTCGTTCTTCTGCTCCTGGGTCATTCGGCCATCTGCGTTCGCATGATCCTGATGCTTTGAGTCGAGGAAGTAACTCATCTGGTCTATCATTCCTCGTTTCTCGTCGATGGCGCCAAGCTCATCCGACCAGAACGGAGCGGTTTCCACAGCGGTGACATTGCCTTTGAACTCAGACCTGGCGGCGGGCGCGGCCATCGCTTTGCGGAAGGACAGCATGTCGACGGAGTCGTCCTTCAGTCCTCCCACGCCCATCACTCCGATCACGAATGGCAGCATGGGAGCATTCAGATCCCTGCGTACATCGTGGATGAGGTGGGTGAGCAGCTCTGAATAAAGGTCGAACCGGTCCGGATTGTTGTGCTCTGGATACACATGATGATCGACCATGTCATTGAATCCCTGAAGCCACACGAAACCAGCGAGTTCGTAACCTTGCTGAGCATCATAGTTCGGAATCACCTGCTTTGGATCGGCAAGGACTTCTTTCACATGCTCGATCATCAGGCGATAATAGACACCAGTAGCCTGCGATTTTTCAACCTTCCACTGCTCGAAATCCTTCGGGATACCATGACCTTCCTGCTTGGGATAGTTCTCGATCTGGAACGAACTCAACTGGTAGGGCCCCGCGCTCGGAGAGCGGAAATCTGTGTGCAGACTCTTTCCTCCCCAGGCTGTCTTGATAATGAGCACCGGCTCATTGAACGCCGCATCCATGGTGAGACCAAAGGTAAATTCAGGTCCGATATTCTCGCCGGGCTTGCCGGGGTCTTGCCCCCACATCGACCCGTAACCTGCAGTGAGTCTTCCAGCGAGATCGAAGTTCGACTCATCAGCCCCGGTGAGGTACGAGATCCACGCATCCTTGCACACGGTCGGTTTTCCGTCCGCGCCACGCATCTCCCTGAGTAACGGAGCCGTCGCGGGATCATCGCCGATATAATCAAACGTTTCGATCTTTGCAGGCCCCTCCATGTTGGACTGGCCTGCCAGAATAAAGACGCGAAGTGGCTTTTGCTGACCATTAGCTTCCCGCACGGAAAGGAGAATGAGTACCATCATTCCCCGGAACAGCATCTGTCGGCTTCTCATTGTGAGTCTCTAATAAAGCGTGGTCTGTGGGAATATTTCAGTCATGCTCGCTGCACATGGCACTATTGTCGCTTTATCTCAATATCCGGTAACGGGCCAACAACTCTGACGATCGGTCAGCGGTAGAACGATACTGAGGCCCGGCTTGATGCCAGGTTCATCATAGCTGAGGGCCACATGGCGACGGTTACGACCCTGAGATACCAGAGAAGGTCGTGTATCTCGTAGTTACAGTGGCACGCAAGGCAGGTTCTCCTGCAAGTACCTTAGAATACGCATGCGAACGTGTACCATAGTGCCGTCCCCTTCACGCAGGCCGTGATCGCGATTGGGATAGACCATGTAGTCGAACGGTTTTCCGAGTGCAATGAGACGGTCAACCAGACCTTCGATGATTTGAATATGCGTGTTGGTTTCGCCCGATCCGGTCATGATCAGCAGTTTCCCCTTGAGACCTTCAGCAAAGTTGATGGGCGCGGAACGTTCGTATCCGTCTGCGTTGACCTCGCGTGTGCGCATGAAAATCTCCTGGAACCATGCGTTGTAAAGGTGCGGCTGAGGCTTCGGCACGACGGCGATCCCGACGTGATACGAATCCGGCTTCCGGAACATGGCATTAAGCGTATTCGAGCCGCCGCCGCTCCAGCCCCAGATTCCGACACGATTAAGATCGATGAAAGAACACTGTTTCGCAAGGGCTTTCAAGCCTGCTTCCTGCTCATCGGTCGACAGAGGCCCCAGGCTGCCAAAGATCGCTCTTCTCCATGCAGCACCTTTGGGTGCCGGGGTCCCGCGATTATCAATAGAAACGACAACGTAACCCATCTCAGCCACCACGCGATGAAAGTCGATCTGCGCCGTTCCCCATTCGTCGAGTACCGTTTGAGCGTGAGGCTCACCGTAAACATAAATGAACAGCGGATACTTCTTTGAGGGATCAAAATCCCGTGGCTTCAGCATCCAGGAATCGAAGACAAGACCGTTGCCGATATCCAGCTTCAGAAACTCCGCGGGCTGACAGGAAATGGAATTCATTCTCTCGCGGATGGCATGGTTGTCTTCGAGCGTAATAATGACACGGTGCGTTTCCACTTCGATCAGCTTATGAACTGGCGGCAGATTCAGAGTGGAATAAGTATGAATGGCCCATTTGGCATCGGGGGAGAAAACGTAGCTGTGAGTGCCGGGCTGATTGTCCGGAGAGAGCCGTTGCTTCTTTCGGGAACCATCAAGTGCGACTCGATAAAGGTACTTCTGAGTGGCATCCTCGGGCGACGCGTAGAAGTAATACCAGCCACCCGCTTCATCGATCATCGCCCGATCGATCATGTCGTAGTCTCCCGGCGTCAGCAACGTCAATTCTTTTCCATCACGAGAATAGCGCCATGCGTGCCTCCAGCCGTCTTTCTCACTGACGACAACAAACTCTTTGCCACCCTGCAACCAAACGAGCCCCGAGTTCTTCCCCTGACTCGATTCAACCCAGGCGTCATTTGTCTCTGAGTAGATCGTATTGACCGTGCCGCTTACCGTGACGAGCAGGAAATCACGGTGATCACGGAAACGACTGAATTTCTCGACGAGCACTTCATCCGAATTGCCGGCCCATTCAACCTGTCCCAGATAGAGGCCTTCTTCAGGGCATTCCACTGGCAGCCACTTCATGTTTTGTCCGTCCGCATCGACCACACCAATTCGCAGTTTCTCGATAGTCCCGCCAACACGGGCGAAGCGATGCTGCTGAACTTCCGGATAAGACGGGTCACCGGGTGCCAACACCGATCGCTGTCTCACATCGGTATAGTCTGCTTCAATAAAAACAACTCGGGCTCCGTCAGGACTCCAGACAGGATCGCGATACTGAACATCCCGGCCCGCCGGGGCTGAGATAAGCACTGTTTCCTGCTGATTATTCTGGTCCACTGCAACGAGCTGATCGCGACGGGCTTCGAGGCGCAGCGAGCCGTGCGACAAATGACCGGCATCTCCCGGCGCAAGGAGCTTTTCATCCGATTGCCAGACACGCCGCTCGCCAGTTTCTGCATCATGTAACGATTGAGTGGGCTTCCCCGTTGCCGGATCAACTTCCTCCACAACGAATCCCGAGTTGTCGTTCAACCAAACAGGTCGGTAAGCCTTCGCGCGAAACTCACCACGGTCATAGATCGCTTTCAATCGCGATTCCGCTGAGACCTGCCAGTTTGATTCCTGGATCGCCTGAGCAGGCAGCTCGGATGAAATGAGGAGGAGAAGACAAGGGAACACGATTGTGCAAAGGGCGGTTCCCGTGCCAGATCCAAAGAAGGTGTTGAGACGGTTCATAAATTGGTGCCAGTCAGGGAGTCATACGAAATCATCAGGCTGGAAGCTAACCGCATGATTGGTGGGTGAAAGCTGATGTTCGCCACATTTCCGGGATTGTGCAAAACGTTTGTGCAAGAGATGGTTCAGAAGACATCCACCAGCCGCTTTCCAAGCACGTCAAATCGTGGTTCGATTCCGAGGCCCGGGGCTTCAGACGCCTGCATGAAACCCTGATCACGCTGCGGAGCACCTGTCGCGTTGCTTACAGTGACATAACTGTTGAAGTCGGTACTTGAGAAACGAAACTCTTCCGGTGTGCTGTGCGCAAGGTGAGCGATCGCGGCTGTCGTCACATCGCCTCCCCAACTGTCCTCAAGTGTCATTGCGATCCCCATACTGATACAGAGATCTCGGACCTGTTTCGTTTTCGTGAGGCCGCCAAGCTTGCTGATCTTCAGATTTACGACGTCCATGGCCAGATCCGCCTTGGCTCGGAGCAGCATGTCGAGTCCATCGATGTTTTCATCAAGGATGTACGGATGGTTTGTATTGCGTCGCACCGCGAGACATTCTTCATACGTCAGACAAGGCTGCTCGATGTACACATCGAGATCACTGACGGCGCGTACGACACGGATGGCTTCGTGCTGAGTCCAACCCGTGTTTGCGTCAGCGACCAGCCGATCCGATGGCTGAAGGATTTCCCGAGCCTGCCGAATCCGTTGTATGTCCTGATCAGGATCACCGCCGACCTTGAGCTGAAAACGTGTGTAGCCCTGGGCACGGTAGCTTGCGACGTTGATCGCCATCTCATCCGGAGGCAACTGCGAGATCGCTCGATAAAGACGGACCTTTTCACCAAAGCGGCCGCCCATCAGCGCACAGACTGGCAGTTGAGTGGTCTTGCCGAGCAAATCCCAGCACGCAACATCAATCCCCGACTTCACATAGGGATGCCCCTTGAGCGCCGCATCCATACGATGATTCAGTTTGAGAAGTTCTCTCGGATCGAAGCCTATCAGATGCGGCCCCAGCTCTTTGAGTCCAGCCCTGACACCCTCTGCATAAGCTGGCAGATAGAACGGACCCAACGGGCAAACTTCACCATATCCAATGAGTCCGCACTCCGTTTCAACACCGACAATTGTGCTGTCGAATACTGATACCGACTTTCCGCCAGACCACTTATAGCTTCCCTCGACAAGCGGCAAATCGACTCCGTGTGCAAAGATCCGAGCAATCTTCATCTGGGCTCGCCTCAAACGAAAAGTGGAAAGGAAAAACGGAACAAGCACCTTTGCGAGCACTTTCGCCAACGATTCGCGTTCTGTCGAGGAACCAGTCCCGACATGCGGAGTTGTCTGCCGAGTCTAGCCGAGTTCTGCAGGATCTTCTTGATCTGGATGCGCAGAGAACCGTAAATCTGCGCACAGAGTCATTGACGCCCGGCTGTTTTTGACCAAGGAGAACAGAGAAGAAAGCTCTTAGGCTCTCG
The DNA here is from genome assembly GCA_903921605.1 of uncultured Planctomycetaceae bacterium. The sequence continues at coordinate 11,937 of CAIXQV010000976.1, forward strand.
GGAAACGGGCGTGTTGGACTGGAGTCGACAAGGGGGGCTTGCCTAATCACGGCAACGCCTTTGTAGAATCTGAGTGTGTTGAATCTGCGTGTTTAGTGGGATGTGACAAGCGGAGCGCGGGCACACCATTTTACTACATTTTTGGGGTATGCTGGTGCGTAGCTTGTCGAGCAATACGGCCAGCCGTATTTTGAAATAGTGCGGCGCCGTGCATCCCTACTGACAACCGATTCAAGGAGAGCGTCCATTCTGGTAGACTTCGCTCTCCCAGAGGCGATTTGTGTGAGCAGCACACACGCGGCTTTGCAGACCGCTGTAAACCTGCATAGGAATACGAATTCATCAGGACCGTCTTCCGCTTTGAAACATCCTTCACTATCAAAGATCGAGAGCTCCGCAACCAGACTGCAGTCGATTGACACAGGCTTACTGGCCGAGTTGTTTGATCTCTCGCCCGAGGTTGCGTTTTTCGTCAAGGATCGTGACGGATGCTATGTCTTCGTCAACAATTCCCTTGTCGCTCGCCATGGATTGAAGTCGAAGTCGGATGTTGTCGGCAAGCGACCGTCTGAAATTTGCCCCGGGGATTTCGGGCAGATTCCGACTGAGCAGGATTCGAAGGTTCTCAAGACGGGAAGACCACTCGTTGATCATTTGGAAATGCAATGGCACCGACCCCATGATCCGGTCTGGTGCCTAACAACGAAACTGCCAATTCGCGACGCAGAGAATCGAGTCGTCGGACTGATCGGTTTTTCTCGTGACATACGACAGTCTTTAGAACTACAGGATATCCCCTCGAGCCTGGTTCAAGCGCTGCGTGATTTCGAGAAGTCTCTTTCGAGCGATGTCACGCCTTCTTTGCTGGCCAAGCGCGCGGACTTGTCAGCGCAACGATTGTCTCGTTTGACGAAACGCCTCTTTGGACTGACTCCCAGCCAATTGATCACAAAGACGCGTATTGCAGCCGCATCAAGACTTCTTCGAGATTCCTCAGATACCATTTCGAACATCGCCCACTCCTGTGGCTTCTGCGACCACAGCGCTTTTACTCGCGCCTTTCGTTCTGCGACCGGTGTGACTCCGTCAGAGTATCGCAATGCCGGAAGTTGATCCGATGATTTCCATTGTGGATTCCTGACCAGAATTGACGTTTCCTCGCGGTAGGAAGGTGCTGCTCAAACTCTTCGCTTCACCTGATGTCGGCGAGACTAACCGAGACCGACACCCGACAATCACGGTGTCATCGTGCCTGAGTTCATCGGTCTTCACCACTCCGGCCTGATACGCCGATGCACGTTGAATGTCAGGAACAGCGGGATGCGCCAGTTGTCTTGTCGTCGCCTTGAGTGACGCAGCGGAGGCAAGTTTACGCATGTCTGGTAATGGATTCAGTCGCTTGCATTGAGATGGCTTCTTTCATGTAATCAGTCCAATCACCGTTTTACTCAGAGAAGACCCGCATGCTTTCGACTCGTATTCTGCAACTGACCGATCTTCATGTCTTTCGAGACCCTGACGCTCGACTGAGAGGTATCCCCACTTTTCAACTGCTGTGCGATGTTGTTGAACATATCAAACAAAGTGGAGAAGAGTTCGATTTCGTGGTCGTCACGGGGGATCATACGCATGATGAACTTCAGGAGAGCTACTCCGCCGTCCGGCAGGTGCTCAGCCCGTGGCTTGACAGACTGTTTCAGGTCCCGGGAAATCATGATGATCGAGCCGTTCTGAGATCTGTGTTCTCCGACCGAATAGCAGGGCAGGGCGACACGCAAATCAACTTTACGTTTCAAGCGGGAAACTGGCTGTGCCTCGGTCTTGATACGCATGTGCCATCTTCGGTGCCAGGGTTGATCGACGCAGAGCAGATCGCATGGGCGAAAGAACAGGTCCGTTCATTGAAGCCGGACATGATCGGCCTTTTTCTACACCACCCGCCGGTCAATGTCGGCAGCGAATGGATGGACATCATCGGATTAACCGGGAAAGAATTACTGCAGAGCTGGTTCACAGAAGAACCTCGAATCCGGTTTGCCTGCTGCGGACACGTTCATCATGAATTCCAAACGCGTTGGAATCAGACCGACATTCTGACGACGCCGTCAACCGGCATTCAGTTCAGTCCTCGGGGAAGTACTCCGACCTTTGTGGCTGATCCGCCCGGATATCGAATTATCGAACTGAATCCGGAAGGCTACACGACGCGCGTCATTCGCCTTCCAGAAACTCGATTTGCCCCGGTCATCTGAATTGTCATCGCCTGACTGCCGCTGGTTTCATCGTTCTGAGCCAGCTCTTTTTGTTCGAGTTCGTGACTGCTCTGCAAATCACTCAATTCACGATAGTAGTCACTGGTTCGCAACAACTCATCATGCGTTCCCACGGCTTCAATCACGCCGTTACGAAGAACAACAATTCGATCAGTCTGCCGCAGCGTACTAAGGCGATTCGACACAATGATTGTCGTCCGTCCCCGCATTGCGGAAACCATGGCTTCACGAATTTCATGCTCCGTTTCCGGATCCACAGAAGCCGTCGCATCATCGAGCAGCAGCACAGAGGGATTTGTCAACATCGCGCGAGCCAGTGAAAGTCGCTGCCGTTGACCACCCGACAGATTACTTCCATGCTCACCGACCATGGACTGATAACCATCCGGCAGTTCGCGAATAAATGAATCAGCCGATGCGATACGAGCCGCCTCTTCAATTCGTTCCTGAGTCGCCTCGGGATCGCCAAAAGCAATATTGGCGGCGACGGTGTTACTGAACAGAAAGCTCTCCTGAAACACAATTCCCATCAGCCGACGAACATCGCTCAGATTCAGATCCCGAACATCCGTTCCATCAATCAGGATGCGTCCGGACTCCACGTCATAGAAACGCTTTAACAAACTGAGCAGTGTGGATTTTCCGGCGCCTGTTGGGCCAGTAATTCCTACGCATTCCCCGGCGTTGATTCGCAGCGACACATTTCGAATGACCTGCTTCTCTGGCGAATAGCCGAAAGAAACGTTGTCGAATTCGATTCCCTGATGTACCGCAGAAATCCGGGATGCTGCAGGTGAGCTTTGAATGGCAATCGGCTCATCCAGCACCTCGAAAACTCGCTCAGCACTCGCCAGACTGGACTGGATACTGTTGACGATGTTGGTGATGTGAGCCACCTGATTTGCGAACTCATGCAGCAAGTTTGCGAACACAAAAAGTCCGGCTCCGAGAGCCAATTCGCCGCGAATCACTAACACGCCGCCGTAACCAATCAGCACGAGCATATTGGCCTGAGTCAGCAAGCCCATCGCCGGCTGAAATGTTGAGATGCGGAAGAAGATCGAGGTCTTCAGATCCCGGATGTCATGATTTGCTGCTCGAAACTTGTCGGCCTGCTCAGATTCACGGGCGAATCCTTTGACAACCTGGATTCCCTGCAAATTCTCCACGAGCGTGCGAATCATCACATCGCCAAGTTCGCTTGCTCGGCGATAAGCCGGCTGAACCATTCTGGAGAAGACCACAGCCCCGGCCCACAGTAAGGGCGTTGTCGCCAGACACGCCAGAGTCAGTTCCACATGCATGCGAAACATGTAAGCCAGGAACACGGTCAGCGTCAGAAACACAGTAATCAGTCGAATGATAACACCGTCGACAAAGTTGCGGACGTTGTTGGCATCACCGGCAGCTCGATTGATAATTGAACTGCTTTCGCCCGAGTCATAAAACTGAAATCCAAGCCGCTGAAGTTTCGCGTAGATCTCAGTCCGTAAACGAATCAGGATGTGCTGCGAAAGGGCTCCTGACGCGACAGCCGCCAGATACTTCAAACCGGCGGTCAGCATTGCCACGGCCAGAATGGTCAGTGAAAGTACGACGATGACTTGCACAGGGCTCCAGGAAGCCGGCGGTGCAATTCCAAACGGCCAATGCGGAGTCTCGCCGTTGTTCAGGACCTGCGACGACAAATAATCGATGCCCACTCCGGTCAGCCCAAGCGTGGACAAGCTGAGAGCCACCAGCACCGTCTGCATCAGCACAACCATCACGCAGGGACGACGATACTCAAGAGCTAACGCAAGCAGCCTGCGGAGAAGCGTCGCAGAAGAAACCTTGCGTGGTTCTCCGCCGCTTTTCTCTGCTTTTTGTATTCCTCCGGTCCCCACCGACACCGCGCTGCCGCCTTCTCGAAATCCGCGCAATTGATGATGTCTTTGTATCCTCAAGCCTGAGCTAAGAACAGAGGGGTTTTTGTAAATCGCAGCAATGGGGACGTGGCAAATCCACAAAATACGTGAATGGCTGCATCTGGAAAACCGGTAGCAGATTGTGAAGTGAATTTCACGATGCCGAAAACAGGCTGCGGAACCACCCTATTTCAGAATCTCGTGTTTTTTGAGGTTCCATCGCATCCAATTGTCAGCAACACTTCCGCAGACAGTGGTGTACAGAGCCTTTTTCTTCGTGGTCGACCTGTTCGTTTCGGGTACATTCAAAATGGTGTCTCTGACAGTTCTATGCTGCCTAATTGCCTTTGTTGTGGGCGGCATTCCATTTGGGTATCTCGTGGGTCGTGCGATTCTGAAGGACGATATTCGGAAACATGGAAGTGGCAACATTGGAGCCACTAACGTGGCACGAGTGATCGGATGGAAGTGGGGGAGCCTTGTTCTGGTACTGGATGCCATCAAGGGCCTGCTCCCAACGCTGGGTGCGAAACTCCTGATGGCATCGAGATTCTCCGAAGATGCCGCTCAGACCGCGACCATTCTCGCGGGCATCACAGCCATCCTTGGGCACATGTATCCGATCTGGCTGAAGCTTCGAGGCGGCAAAGGAGTCGCAACGGCACTGGGAGTTGTCCTGGTAATCTCGCCAGTTGCTTCACTGGTGGCACTTGTCCTGTTTTCGATCGTTGTCGGAACCACAAAGATTGTTGCTGCCGCTTCAATTGCTGCGGCGACAGGATTCGCCATTACGCAGCTGATTCTTCTGGGAACAAGCGCTTTCGATGTCGCAAAGCTTCCGCTAACTTTGTTCTCGGTAATTGTCCCCGCGCTGATTGTCTGGAAGCATCGTTCAAACATCGGACGAATTCTTCGAGGCGAAGAAAACAGAATTGGAAAGCGTTCGCAACCCAGTTCGACAACTTCATCGGAAACACCAGGCATCAAAGGCTGAGCGACGGAATGCGGAGAGCCGTGACAAATTCGCTTTAAAGCTTTGATCTCATGGTGTTATTTGAAGAACAGAGTCCTACGTTTCTGACGTCAGAATAAAAATTGTTCGGCGTTTGGCCCAACAGTAATCTTCACCTCCTGACAGGATCCCCAAGATGAACTTCACGCCAGCCGATCGTTTGCTTCCATTTCTGCTCGCATTCAAATTCAAACGGACTCGTTGGATTCTCGTGGTCCTGTTTCTCGCCGCGATTTCGGATTCGACGTTTGCTCAGAGCAAAGATCGCGACAAGAACAAGGATCGCAAAGACGGAGCCAGCGAAACGGAACTGGCCGAACGGATCTCCAAGGCTGAAGAACTGCTGCTGAAGGAATACAAGGAAGTTGTTAATGAGCATTACAAGCAGGGACGCAAAGAAAGCGCCATAGAGGTTCTGCAGAGGATTGCGGCTATCAATCCAAAGATGGAAGGTGTTGAAGATCAGATTAAAATGATCAATGAAGAACTGCTTCAGGAGAATGGGATCAAGATGGAGATGGATGTCTCCAACGGCTGGGTCCCCATCTGCGAAGTGGAAGAAGGCAAGCCGTTTCGAATCGCTGTTGTCGGGGAGTACAAACTGGACCTGACTACGCTGGTCCCCCTGACCGGTCTAAGCAATTCCGACCCGGCGAAAGATCATGTCGCAGTTGCTCCCTTCGGCGCGCTCATCGGCCTGGTTATGACCGATGGTAAACCTGGCGAACCGTTTGCCGTCAACGCCGGCGTGGAACACAAGCCGAAGAAAGGTGGTCAGTTCTTTCTTCGCGTTAACGTCCCCGTGATTGCCAAGTGCAAAGGCGATCTCAAGCTTCAGGTAAGCGGCGCAGTCAAACCACTCGCGAAACGCTCGGCGAAATAAAGCGACTGAAAACAAAACGACTGAAGCGGAATGTACACGTACTGTTGAATAGCCTGTTTACCGCCCGGCTGTAGGCGACGGCTCTTGCGCAGGCCGTCGCCCCATGGCACTCACTACTGAAAAGAACTCTCAATTCTGCTTCAGAACCGAAGCACGATACAGCCCGCCACCGGCTGAAATGTAGAGCGTTCCGGAATCGTTTCCGGCTCCAAAGCCAACATTTGTTGGAAGCGATGGGGTGGGGAGAAAATCAAGCGATTTACCGGACGCGTCATAGACTCCAATCCCATACTTATTAGCCGATCGAACCGCAGCAAAGATTCGCCCCGAGGCGTCCACGGTCAGGCCATCAATGCCATCCTCGCTGCCGAAGTCCACGATCACCCTGGAGTTCGATAATCGTCCATCCGCGTTGACGTCGAAAGCCAGTAACTGCATCTTACCCTTCGGACCAACCGGATCACCAGGAACACCGGTTGACCCATTGTCGGTCTCCGCAAGATACAGCGTTTTGCCATCCGGGGAGGTCTCCACTCCGTTTGGTTTTTTGGCCAGCTCCGTGGCAATGCTAACGGTATTTGACTTGGTGTCGTATCGAAACAAAAACATCCCAGCCTGTTCGACCGGCTCAGGTCCAAGATACCGCGGATCGGAAAAGTAAATGCTGCCATTCGGATGCACCAACAGATCGTTCGGCGCGTTCAGAGGCTTACCGTTGAAGCTGGAGATCAGCGGCTTCAGCTGACCACCTTCCAGAACTTCGCAGAGCGACCGGTTGCCGCCATTGGCTCCGCAGCAGGCAATCAATCGATCGCCTGAATCAAACGCCAGTCCATTACTCTTGCTGCTTCGTTCACAATAAGCACGAGTCTGTTTTGTGGCTGGATCAAAGACCAAAATCTGTCCCGGCTTTGCGGGATCGAGGTGGATATCACTGAAGAATACGAGCCCGTCAGACCGGACTGCAACGCCCTCTGTGAACTCTCCCTGATTCCACAATTCTTCAGGAACTGTTCCTTCAGCAAAGACTCGATCTGCCGCAGAAGCTGTCGAAGAGATCCCCAGAGTACAACCGAGAATCAGTGCCCATCCGGTTGAGATTCGCATTTGATATTGTCCTTTTATGATCCGGTCTTAAGGTCCCGAAGAAACAACGTCTCTGACACAGAATTGAAAAGTCGTCGTCATGATCTGCTTGATCATTCCAGCACAACAATTGGCGGAATCAAAGCTTAGCAGTCTGCCTCTCGAAACCGAACCGTCACTCGATAAAACGACACAGCAGGAGTCGTTGAAGCCGTATTTGCCGCCATCGTCTTCATTTTTTTCATCGCGGAACTATGCCGCAGTACTGGGAGTTTTCCCCGGCATTCGCAACAATGGAATCTGAGCAAATCTTCCGCTCTAAAACCTTCCTGCCATTTGTTGTGTCATTTTGGAGTTCCTACATGAATCACCACGCAGTTCATTCTCAATCAGACTCCGCTAAACCCGCCTCTGCATTGGACAATCCATTAGCCCGTCGAAAGTTTCTTGCCGCCGGCGCCGCAACACTCACTGCCGCGCGGATGGTTTCCGCTGATGAATACGGTGCGGATGCAGCTCCGGTTCGCTATCCCGATCATCGCCTTGTTTCATTGGATGATCGCGGCAAGAAGCTCATGCTGGGCAATACTCCAATTCAGCGTCTATTCCACAGCAAAGAGATGCTCTGGGCCGAAGGGCCCGCATGGAACGGAGCAGGGCGGTATCTCATCTGGAGCGACATCCCTAATAACATACAGCGTCGCTGGCTGGAAGAAGACGGACATGTGTCCGTCTTCCGCAACCC
>CAIXQV010000977.1 GCA_903921605.1 uncultured Planctomycetaceae bacterium
CGACTGGCAGGGATGCATGAAGTTCTCGGCGGTTCTCAAGTGGATGCTGTGCATTGCGCTGGCGATAGTAATCGCCATGGGCGCGGGCGGTGTCTGGCTTTGGCAGAACGGCAATTCGATGATGCGTCAGGTGCTGCTGACAACGTTTGATAAAGCCGCCCCGGACCTTGAACTGCACTTCCGGGAACTGCAGCTCGTGACGACCTCAACAGCAAAGCTCAGCGGCATTGAGATTCGAGATCGCAAAACGAATCGTCCCGTCTTGCGTGCTGAATCACTGGAAGTCGCGGTCGACGAAGCAATGCTGATTGAGCGGCAGCAGGTCCTGTTGCGAACGTTAAAAGTTTCCGGCATCGACATACTGTTGCGACGTCGTGCCGATGGCCGCTGGAACTGGCAGGATTATCAATTCATTCCGTTGTCGAAAGATCCGCTTATTCCACCGACGGTCACTTTGGAGAAGGTTCGTGCTCAGGTGATGCTGGAACATGGTGAAGGGATTCCTCCTGCCAGCTTGTTGGTCAGCACGCCTTTATTTCAAGCCGTCCCAGCTTCCGCGGAATCGTACGATTTCAACGGACTGTTGACACTTCCCGGTGCCGGCGATCTGGCCATCAGCGGAGACTGCGATCTGCGCAAGAAGACGTGGACGCTGGGAGGAAAGCTTAACGGCATGAATGCCGACCAGAGTCTTCTGGAGATCGCCAAGTCTACGGCACCACAACTGGCCGAGGAATTGCAGAAGCTCGATACTTCAATGGCTAAAGTTCTTCCGCCACCAACGCCAGCGCAGTCGGCATCCGCCGAGCAGGAGACCGCAGCGCTGGTGATTGGAACCAGCGGCGTATCGCCGAGATTTCTGGGTGTACTGGATGTTGATTTCCGAGTCGAGAAGCGAGCAGATGCCTCGGTTCCGGATCTGCATCTGGATGTCGATATTCGTGACGGCCAGATAAGCTCGCCGGTCGTACCGATTGAACTGACGGATGTCCGAGCCAAGTTCTTCTGGAGCAATTCCCATATCGAATTTCGGCTGATCAATGCGCGCGACGGGGATGCCTTGATCACGGGTGATTTTCAGATGCCTCTGGGAGTCAATGCGGAAGCACCGATCGCAAACCTGCATCTCGAGAACTTTCCGGTCAATCAGGACCTGAAGCCTCTGATGCCGCCCAAGTCACAGAAGTTTTTCGATCATTTTCAGCCGGTTGGTAAGGTCAGCGGCGATGTGGTGTTTCGGCAGTTTGCGTCTGGAAAGTGGCTGCCGGCCAGTGTGACCGGCAAAGCCGAAGGTGCGTCGATTCTGTTTCATAAGTTTCGATACCCTGTTTCCAACATCAGTGCGACGCTCAGTCAGCGACCTATGCCAGACACTGCCAGTTCGATGCATGAGGTTGTGTTCGATCTGGAGGCGGCGGGGCAGTTGGGTCATCTTCCAGCCACGGCTAAAGGATGGCTCAGAAATCCCGGGGCAGAGATCAATCTGGAGATGAATGTTCATGTCGACGATATGCCGCTGGACGGTCGATTCCGTGATGCTTTGGATGAGCAGGGACGCAAAGTCATCGACACGATGAACATTGCCGGTTTTGCCAGCGCGGATGTTAAATGTGTGCGTGAGCCGGGACTGGATCAGCCGACGCACATCAACGTCTCAGCTGCGGTGCATGACGGCAAGCTGCGGTTCCGCGGGTTTCCGTACGAGATAGACCGACTCAGTGGAAAAGTGCAGTTCAACTCAAAGGAGAAGAGCTGGCAGTTTGCGGAGCTGCATGGCTGGCATGGGCCCGGCGAATTGTCGGCTCAGGGATACTTCCGAGGTTTACCGGCGCCCGGTGAGCTGCATCTTGTCGTGCGTACCGAGGGCGCGAAGCTGGATGCGGATCTCTTCAATTCGCTCAATGAATCGTCGCGAGCGGTCTGGTCCATGCTGAATCCGGAGGGGCGAGTCAGTCTCACAACAACTGTCGACTGGACTGCAGCCCCGGGACAGAAGGTGGTTGTTCGTCTGGATGATGTGCATGTGTTCGATGCTCGAGTTTACCCTCGGCCTTTTCCACTGCAGATGAATATCCGTTCTGCCTGGCTGAGTTACGATCCAAACGATCCGGCATCCGCGGGTTCTCAACACTGTCGTATCCATTCGATCGATGCCGAACATGACGGCGCGGTGATTACTGCCAGCGGCTGGGCGCAGGCCAGTGTCGATGGTTTATGGCAATTGCATCTCGACGACCTGAATGCGATTGAGCTGAAGCCTGACGACAGCTTGCGAGCAGCGTTGCCTAATGGTTGGCGTGAAACGATGTCGCGACTGGCTCCAACGGGTAAGGTTTCGATGGAAGCGTCGGAACTGGATTTCCGCGGTATCGCAAACAACAATGCTCCAACTACCGCCGCATGGAATACGACTCTTCGGTTGAGAGAATGTGAAATAGCGGCCGGGCTGGACCTTAAGAAAGTTTCCGGAATTGTTCAGGCCAGCGGGACCTGGGATGGCTATCAGCTCCGTAATAAAGGGGCGATCCGACTCGACAAGGTCGAAGTGCTTGACATGCAGATTGCCGGGATCAATGGCCCGTACACAATGACCGAGGAAGAACTGGTGCTCGGTAATCGCGACGTGATTCAGGGGCGAATTCGTCCGCGCGATGTCCCGGCTGAAGAACGCATTCAGGCTCAGGCTTACGGTGGTTCACTGGAGATGGATGGCTTGATCAAACTGCGTGCGGGAAGTCAGTATCGACTGTTTGCCGAACTTCGTAACGCATTGCTGGAACGTTATGCCGTTCAGCACCTGACCGATCAACGCAATATTCGAGGCGTCGTGAATTCGTGGATCTTCGTGACCGGTGATGGAGATTCGGCGTCGAATCTGACCGGCAAAGGCCAGTTCCAGATTAATCCGGCCGCGTTGTACGAAGTGCCCGTTGTTCTCGAAATGCTGGCGGCGTTGAATCGACTCAACTTCGCAGTGCCGGATCGTACGGCGTTCAAGTATGCTTTGATGACGTTTGAAATTCACGACCGAGCATTCTGGTTTGATCCGATTGACCTCGTGGGCGACGCGTTAACTCTGCGCGGACGCGGCAGCGTTGGTTTCGGCGGCGATGTTGTGCTCGATTTCTTCTCAAGGCCGGCCAAGGGGATTCTGTCTTCACTGGCGACTCAGTGGGTCAACGTCAAGGTACGAGGAACGATCGACAAGCCTCAAACGGACGTGCGTAACCGGATCAAACTGGATGAGTCAATGCGACAGTTCCTTGGGGCTCAGCCTCGACCGGGCGAACCGGTTCCATCGTTGACGATCCCGAACTTCTTTAATGTCCAGCCTGGAAATCAAGCACGGCGGCAATAGACAGCGACAAGAATACTTTTGGACTGCGGCAGCCTGCTGCCAAACCGTAGGCCTGCACTCAACTGCGAAAGAACGAGTGATCCACAGCAGGCTGTAGATCGGAAAGCGGCAGCAGGCTGCCGCAGTCCAAATTGGGCGGGCAACTAACCCTTTCCTCGTCGTCGTCCGGCTTTGCTGGTTTTTTTGCCGCGAGTTGCGAAGCCGGGTGATGAGCTGCCGTCGTCGTCTGGGACCGCTTGTCCCATCTTCTTTTTGAGATCATGAATGCGATCGCGAAGATGGGCGGCTCGTTCAAAGTCGAGCTGCTCGGCGGCGGCCAGCATTTCAACCTCCAGCTCACGCAGGAATTCCTGAGTGACGAACTGGGATTCCGAAGTGACGCCAACTGATTCGCGTTCAATGCGTCGAGCGTCGATTTCTTCTTCGATCCCTTTGCGAATCGCTTTGCGAATTGTTTCCGGAGTGATCCCATGTTCTTCGTTGTAAGCAATCTGAATTCGACGGCGACGATTCGTTTCATCGATCGCACGCTGCATGCTGTCGGTCACAGTATCTGCATACAGGATCACTTTTGCGTTGACGTTTCGAGCAGAGCGGCCGATCGTTTGAATCAGGCTGGTTTCACTCCGCAGGAAGCCTTCTTTATCGGCATCGAGAATGGCGACCAAAGAAACTTCCGGCAGGTCGAGGCCTTCACGCAGCAGGTTGACTCCAATGACCGCATCGAATTTTCCTTCCCGCAGTTCACGCAGGACTTCGACACGTTCGACGGCGTTTAGCTCAGAATGCAGCCATTCGCAGCGGATGTTTTCTTCCTTCATATACGAACTGAGATCTTCCGCCAGCTTTTTGGTCAGCGCGGTAATCAGAACACGTTCATTCACGGCGGCTCGTTCTCGGATCTGATCCATCAGATGCTGAACCTGACCTCGCGCGGGGACGACAAAGATTTCCGGATCCACGAGACCGGTCGGCCGAATCACCTGCTCCACGACTTCGCCACCGGTCTGATCCAACTCCCAATTGCCCGGAGTTGCCGACACGAGCACTCGATAAGATGGCTTCGCGTTCCACTCGTCAAACTTCAGCGGTCGATTATCCTTCGCCATGGGCAATCGAAAACCATGATCGACCAGAGTTGTTTTGCGAGCATTGTCGCCAGCAAACATGGCTCGAATCTGCGGCAATGTGACGTGCGATTCGTCAACAAAAATCAGAAACTCTTCCGGAAAGAAGTCATACAGCGTGTAAGGCGGTTCGCCCGGTTTTCGCCCAGCCAGAGCACGACTGTAGTTTTCAATTCCGGGGCAGAATCCTGTTTCTTTCATCAGCTCCAGATCATGGCGAGTTCTCGCGGCCAGTCGCTGAGCCTCCAGCAGCTTGCCTTCCTTGCGAAATTCTTCCAGTCGAGCATCCAGCTCTTCACGAATCTCATCCAAGGCCGCGTCAATTCGACTTTGGGGAAGTACAAAGTGCTTGGCAGGATAGATGTAAATCTCTTTCAGCGATTGAGATTCCTTGCCGGAGACCGGATCGATCATGCTGAGTTTTTCGATCTCGTCGCCCCACAATTCGATGCGATAGGCGAACTCTTCGTAAGCAGGCCAGACTTCGATCACATCGCCGCGAACGCGGAATTTGGAACGAGCCGGATCGAAGTCATTGCGTTCATATTGGATGTCGATCAGTTTCATCAGCAGATTGTCGCGATCAATCTGCTGTCCCACGTGAAGTGGAATCATCATGTTGAGATAATCGACCGGCGAACCGAGGCCGTAGATGCAACTGACGCTGGCGACAACAATCACATCGTTGCGGCTGACCAGAGCACTGGTGGCCAGCAATCTCAGGCGATCGATTTCTTCATTGATGGAGGCATCTTTTTCAATGTAGATGTCGCGTTGAGGAATGTAGGCTTCGGGCTGGTAGTAGTCGTAATAGCTGACGAAGTATGTTACCGCATTGTTCGGGAAGAACTCGCGAAACTCGCCGTACAACTGTGCGGCCAGAGTTTTGTTGTGAGACAGGACAAGAGTTGGCCGCTGGATTTTCTCGATGACGTTGGCCATCGTAAACGTCTTGCCAGATCCGGTGACTCCCAGCAGTACCTGAGTACGTTTGTTGTCTTTGATGCCTTGAACAAGTGATTCGATCGCCCTTGGCTGATCTCCGGCCGGGGCAAATTCGCTGACCAGTTTGAACTTCTGATCTTTATTCATGAAGGGCTCTGAGGAAAATCTTCACTGGGCTTCGAGGCTTGCGAAGTCTCGTGATCTCTGGACGGACGATGCCGCTCTGATCGGTGTCGACCAGAACTATCGGAAGTTTGAGAATGGCGTCGACGTTTCTTCCACACCTGAGGATTCAGCCAGGTTAATGATTGCTTGAATAGTCTGCCCAGAAATTCTTCCGCATCTGTCACCCCTTTGCCAAGTCGCGACAGAAACTTCAGGCAACGTTTCAGCAATGTGTCCGAGGTGTTGGAGGCCGCCCGATTCGCCCTCCGGACACGTTTCGACACGCCTTCGATTTTAGGAACTGAAATCGTCGGCAAACAGCGTCCGATCCAACGGACCGGTTTCGAGAACACGTTAAAGCAGTGCGGACAGCGAAAATCTCGCATGGGCAGAACCATGAAAATCACTCTCCAGCCGCGGAACTTCAACTGCTCAAGGCGATCTGAGCAGAAGGTGCATTTATACGGACTGGGAGGTTTCGGTGACACCGTTGTAGCCTGCGAAAAGCTTTTCGAGCGTTGCCGATAGAATGGCAACAAAACGCTCGAGGCGAAATAGTAAACCGACCGGACCTCCGTGAGGTTTGCGCTTCGGAGTTCGGTCGGCATCCTGATTGTATCGCAGTGCGCACAGTGGTCGGGTACAAGTTTCTGTACCCTTACGGGTATTTCGCGGCAGCAAGAACCGCGTCATAGTTCGGATGTTCGGTAATTTCGCTGCAATACTCGGCGTAGGTAACGGTTCCGGTGCCATCGACCACGAAGACGGCTCGTGTGAGGCAGCGATCCAGCGGACCACCTGCGATCAGCACACCGTAGTCTTCGCCGAACTTGCCGCAGCGATGTGCACTGAGGGTTTTTACCTGGTCAACCCCCTCCGCACCGCACCAACGCTTCTGGCCAAAAGGCAGATCCATGCTGATTACCAGAATCTCAGCGTTCGTGAGCGACGAAGCCTGCTCGTTAAACTTCTTGGTTTCCATATGGCATACGGAAGTGTCGAGCGAAGGAATCGTCACGATGATCCGTGTTTTCCCGCTGCTGCTGCCCAGCGTCACTTCTTCCAGGCCATTGTTCTGCAGTGAGAATTCCGGGGCCTTAGCTCCAACGGCCAGTGCGGCCCCGGCCAGATCAACAGGATTTCCTTTAAGAGTCACAGCACCTTTGCGCACATTGGCCATTTCTGATTACCTTCTTTGAGTAGCATTAACTTAATGTATTTCGCGAACATATGTTCGTCGACGCAGTATGAAAGAACTTCACCGTCTTTCAACCAGTTGAAGCCGCCTTGCAGAGATTCCTGAGATACCACTTCAAGTTCTCGCTGTTTACAATTCGGACCGGGCGATCCTGATTCAGAAGTTCATCAGCAGAGATAGCAAAACGATGTGCAAGCAAAAATGCTCTTCACGATGCGAATGCTTGTCCGCCTGTCCGTGGGTCATGGCAGTGCTGCTTTGCATCATGCTGATGTCCGACAGACTGCAGGCAGGTCCTCCGAATATTCTTTTTGTCATCGCAGATGATTGGGGCCTGCATGCAGGAGCATACGGCACGCCATGGGTAAGCACCCCGAATTTTGATCGGATTGCGAAGGAAGGCTTGCTGTTTCGCAACGCCTACACTCCGATGGCCAAGTGTGCTCCGTCGCGAGCCATTCTGCTGACAGGCCGTCACCTGTGGCAGAATGAAGAAGCTGGTAATCACATGGCCATGTTTCCGCCAAAGCTGAAAAGCTGGCCGGAAGTGCTGATGAGCAACGGCTGGTTCACAGGCATCACAGGCAAAGGCTGGGGGCCAGGGATTGCGAATGATGCTGAAGGAAAGCCGCGTCAGATCACGGGAGTCGGCTTCAATGCTCGGAAAACAAAACCGCCAACAACTCAGATTGCGAACAACGATTACGCTGCAAACTTCGGAGACTTTCTTAAGGCTGCACCTGAAGGGAAGCCGTGGTGTTTTTGGATTGGCACGCAGGAACCGCATCGACGCTACGAGTATCAATCGGGCGTGAAACTTGGTGGAAGAAAGCTCGAGGATATCGATCGAGTTCCCGGTTACTGGCCGGATAATGAAGTCGTCCGCAACGACATGCTGGACTATGGCTTTGAAGTGGAATACGTCGATCAGCAATTGGGGCGAATGCTGGCGGAGTTGGAGAAAAATGGCCAGCTGGACAATACTCTGATCATCGTCACCAGCGATCATGGGATGCCGTTTCCCCGAGTGAAAGGCTACGCGTACCACGATAGCAATCATGTGCCGCTGGCGATTCGCTGGCCGAATGGCATCAAGCATCCCGGTCGCGTCATTGATGACTTTGTGGACTTCACAGATATTGCACCGACGGTTCTCGATATGGCGCAGATCTCTCCGGTGGATTCGGGGATGCAACCCATCACGGGGAAAAGCTGGCGACCACTGCTGGAGAGCGAGCGTGCGGGGCAAGTCTTAGCGGAGCGTGATCATGTGCTGATCGGAAAGGAACGAACTGACGTCGGGCGTCCTCATGATCAGGGCTATCCGATTCGAGGCATCGTGACTGCGACTCATCTGCTGTTGAAGAATTATGAGCCGGCACGTTGGCCTGCGGGCAATCCGGAAACAGGATACCTGGATACCGATGGAAGTCCGACGAAATCGTTCATTCTGGGTCTTGGCCGTGCCGATCGATCCGATCGATTTTGGAGTTTGAATTTCGGGAGGCGTCCGTCTTTGGAATTGTATGACCTGAGATCGGATCGGGATTGCTGCGTCAACCTTGCGGGATCAATCGAGTACGCTGAACAGGTCAAAGAATTGGTGCGGCTGATGGAGTCGCAATTGACGGATCAGGAGGATCCTCGCATGTCGGGAAACGGGGCCGTCTTTGACGGCTATCAGCCCACGAACGGCGCGGGCTTTTACGAGCAATACATGAAGGGACAGAAAGTGAACGCGGGCTGGGTGGAGGAGACGGATTTTGAAAGCGGTCCGCTCGCTCAATGAACCAGGTCATGTCCAAATTGACCACCCCGAACCCCTTCAGCACTCTGGCAATGTGAGCGTCGTCAAATCACGAAATTTGGGACAGTCGAATTAACGCCAGAGAAAGAACTTCATATTTGGGCAAGGAAAGGCTGGCGGTATATTCATCAGGATTAACCAGACAACCTGGCTTGACATGTACTCAGGGGTGATGCGGCAGAACTCCAGCACTAAACATTGCCGATAAATTTGACGATTGCTATAAGTGGTCCCCAGATCACTCTTTGTGTCCTGACTTGTCCGTCAGGGAGGCAATAGGAACGTGAGTTTTACAGAAACCTTATGGAGAATAAGAACGTGAGCGAAAGCGACGGCACTCAGGAAGAAGCACGCGGAGCAGAGCAGCAGGTTCAGGAAGTGGTGGTCAGTGACGCCAACGCGAATGCGGGCTACGCTAACTTCTGTCGAGTCTCCAGCACTCCGGAAGAACTGATTCTGGATCTCGGCCTGAATCCTACTCCTTACGCAACCGGCAAGGTTGAAGTCAAGGTCACACAGCGCATCATCCTGAATCACTTCACAGCGAAGCGTCTTTGGAGCGCACTGTCAATGGCTCTGCAGCGACATGAGCAGGCCTTCGGCGTTCTGGAAACAGACGTTCGCAAACGCGTTAAGCTGCCGCCAAACGCGGGCTAGTCTGTACCGGAAGCCGGTCACCTCAGGAGATTCTGACGGTTTGTTTCCCGGTTTCCGCACAAGTTCGTCTGGCAAACACTGTTGGACGGCAAATCCATTCAAAGAGGCTCGGCGTCGAATAGATGCCGAGCCTTTTTGTTTCTATACTTAAGTGCCACCCGTTTCTGACGAACTCCTCGACGTTTGGGGCAATACACGTAGCGACACATGACAGAAAACTCTCAACCCAATGACAACCCTGACGATGGTCCACACAGTCAGGAGATTCGCCATTCGCAAATCAGCGCGATGGTGCCGGCTCATGTTGCGAAGGGCGTCTTCACCACTGGTGCAGTAGTTCTGCAGGGTCAGCATGAATTTATCGTGGACTTTCTTCTGCGAATGCAACAGCCGCAGCAGGTCGTTGCTCGAGTTGTCATGCCGCCGATCGTGGTCAACCAGATGATCATGGCGCTGAAGGATAATCTCGCGCGATATGAAGAGCGATTCGGCCCCGTTCACATGCCCGTGATTCCAAACCAGAATCCACAGCAACGCCAGACAGCTCAGGAGTTGTACGATACTCTGAAGCTGGGCGATGATGTGCAGTCGGGCAGTTATGCAAACGCGGTGATGATCGGTCACTCGCCGACGGAGTTTTCCTTTGACTTCATCACGACGTTTTTTCCTCGCTCTGCCGTTTCACAGCGAGTGTTTATGGCGACAGCGAATGCCAAACGGCTCCTGGATTCTCTGAATCATTCGTTTCAGCAGTTTCAGGACCGTATGCGAAATCCACCGCCACCACCGCCGGAGTTCCCTGATTCCGGCAATTCTGATTTCAATGCTCAGGAAGGCGACTGGCCTCCCGGTTTGTAGAGATAACTCATGTCACGATTTCGTTATTGTCTGAATGCCAGCACCATTCGCACGACTCCTGTTCTGCGGCAGATCGAGGTGACTCGACAAGCCGGCTATGAAGCCATCGAGTTATGGCACGACCATCTCGATGAGCATCTCCGCGCAGGCGGGACGCTCGCCGATGTCCGCAAGGCTCTGGATGATAATGGTGTCGTCGCACCGACGACGATCTACCTGGCGGGCTGGTTTCAACCGGCGGGAGAAGAGCACGTCAAAGCGCTCGATGAAGTCCGTCGCCGCCTGGAACAGTCAGCGGCTGTTGGTGCAAAGTTTGCCATCGCTGGACCACCACCAGGAAAAGCCGACCGAGCGTTGGGGGCCAGGCACTATGCGGAGCTTCTGGAGCTTGGTAAGTCGTTCGGTGTAAAGCCTGCGTTTGAGTATCTGGGGTTTGTCGACGACATCAACACGATCGACGATGCCATCGACATTATTCAGCAGTCCGGACATCCGGACGCGACCGTTGTTGTCGATCCGTTTCACTGCTGGCGCGGTGGTGGGCCTGTTGCGTCGCTTTCGAAACTGAAGAATAGTCAGATTGCGATTTCACACTTTAATGACTCTCCTGCCGTACCCGCGGCATCGTTGCAGGAAGATTCTGATCGAGTCATGCCGGGCGACGGTGTTGTGGATCTGAAGTTTTACTGCGATCAGTTGGCTTCGACCGGATACAACGGCTACCTGTCGCTGGAGTTGTTTCGCGAAGATTTGTGGGCGAAGGATCCTTTGGAAGTC
>CAIXQV010000978.1 GCA_903921605.1 uncultured Planctomycetaceae bacterium
ACGTTCGGGATGCGCATTCAGCCCGTCACCAGTGCTGCACTCCGCCATCCGGTTCGCACCAATTCGATGCTGCGTCCAAGGGACTCAAACTTTCGCCGTGAAAGATGCACACGACAACCTCCCGTGGCAATCCCGACGACCTCTTTCAAAGCCTTCTTCTGGCCTCTTGTGAATGTCACAGATGGCGAATTCTGATTCGAAGCCAGAAGCTTGAGCCAATCGGACTCCACCTGAGATCCAGTCAGTTCGCGACATAAATCGCGAGCCAGAATCTCCACAGCCGCGCCGAATTCAGACGTCTCCAATTGGCGAGATGAGTTCACTCCATACATCGACTGCATAAATCTCGCATGCCGATTGGGCACCAAATGCCAGCGGTTCTGCACAAGCCGCCAAACCAGAAACAGCAGCAAAAGAATAAGGAGGAGCAACAGAATTGTGCGAGCCCACGCAATGGGCCGCATATTTCGTGGTCGTTCTTTGAGCGTTTCGTTCAGAATGTTGGAATCCTGAACCTCATCCAATACTTCATTGGCCATCCTCAGCATGGTGGCGAGATCTGGTTCCGGCGGGTCAATGTCCGGAGGGATTTGTGGCGGAATGTTTGGCGGCATCTGCGGCGGAACTTGCGGCGGTGTAATTGGAGGAGCCAGTTTGGCCATGTAACTGGGAAGTGTCTGGCCGTTGTCATACACGGTCAGCCACTTCCGGTTGCCACGACACAACAGGTCCGAAACCTGAATCGCGAACAGAGAATTATCGCCATGCCACAACATGCCGTCTGAGAATAGACTTTGATCGGCCGACAGAATCATGACTCCGGTTCCCGGAGCCGCATCAAGCCCGGCCATAATCACGGGACGCTGACGAGCAGCCCCGGGCGAGACATCGTCAGCTAACGCTGCAATGACTTCCCATTGCAATGATGAGTCTTCCGAAGTCGACATCCACCCGGTCTTATTCACAATGATTCGTCGCAGACCTTTCGATAGCGGATGCGACTGATTCAAATCGGACAGCACAATACAGTCATCAAAACCCTGATACTGGCTGTCTTTGTCGAGCGAACTTACAGGGCCGAGCGAGAATGAATTCACGCCCGGTAATTTGAATCCGAGTTCCGAAGCAACAAGAAGACTTCCGCCCTGAGCCACATAAGCTCGCAAGTTGCGCCATTCGGCCAGTGAAACGCGAGTCACATCGCCGAACATGACGATGACGGATTCTTTAGGACGCCGCAGCGTGGCCGACATGTCGGTCCGCACGGTCAGACTTCGCTCCTCAAGCAGCATACGAAAGCCGTTGTAGCCGAGATACCACTTGTCGGAGTCCGCCTGCACGGGCCTGTTGACAGCCTGAGCAGGCGCAGCACCAGCCGAGACCACAATCGCCAGCAGCAGACCCAGCGTGGTCATCAGTGTCTGCGCCACTCGCTCCATCTGAGCACGGCTTATGTTGCGAAGAAACGAATAAATCATTCGGCAGCGACTGCTCCCTGAATCAGCATCTCGGGCTTCACAAGATTCAGCATATGACCATGATCAGCGGTGACGATCAGCAGTGATTCGTCCCAGTTACTGTTTGCTTCGACCCAATCTGTGATCGCCTTCACAGCTCGATCACCAGAATTGACAGCGCCGATTGAGTTATCAATGTTGTCATCGTGATTAGCCCAGTCGACGTCGCCAGCCTCGACCATAAGCCAGAACGGCTTCTTTTCGCTGCCCAGGAACTCGACCGAGACGCTGGTCATTTCCGCGAGCGTCGGGTTCTCAAGAAGATCCTGCTCGGAGTATTCTTCAGGCTTCTTGTTGACTCCCGGAACAGGGTCGTAGCGACCATCAGCCGTTTCAAAAGGGAGATGCCCGGCATACTTCCCAACGCCAAAGAACCCCAGCAGTCGCTGTTGTTTGGAGGTGGCCTCAGCAGCAGCGGCTTTCAACAATTCAGTTCCATCCTGACCGGCTGTCCTCACGGCCGTGACGTAGCGTCCGCCGTTCCTGACATCTGAAGCCTGCAGATCTTTGTCTGCCAGATAGATGTTTCCCTGAACATAGTTGTCACCCTGACTCTCGCCGCCCTTCTTTGGATCTCCATCGTTCCCGAAACCACCGCCTACCACCAAATCCAGCCCCGGGAGAGCCTGTTGCGGATGCACGACTGATGGCAGACCCAGCATATCGCGAGTCAGATCCTGATAGTCATCACGAGATACGTTCTGAGCATAGGCCGCAGCAGGTGTCGCGTGACTGATCGGCACGGACGACACCGCACCAACACGCCACCCCTTCTCCTGCAGGTAATGTGCGATCGTGGAGACCGGCTGACCGGTCGCGTCAACGTTCACGCCCCCGTTGAATGTCTTCAGCCCCGCCGTCATGCTGCTGGCCGACGATGAAGAATCCGTATAGTCATGCCTTGGATTTCCATCGGCGGGCTTTGCAATCAGGTATCCCGGATCTGCAGGAACAGACCACGGAGTTGCGCCCGCAAGCGAAGCATCGTAACCACCGCGAATGGTTCCGCCAGAATTCTTCACTGCCTGCAAGTTGACGTCGACATCAGTGCCTTCGTTATGAGCACTCGTCACCATAAAGCCAAATTGAGTCGTCCCATTCGCGTTATAGCTTTGGAAGTGAGTCCCCTCGCCACGACCTTCGTTGTAGCTGACTTTTTTCTGATTCCAGATAGCGGCCGCTTGAGTGGTCTGCCAATCCATGCCGTCGAAAACGACAAGGAAGATATACTTCTTGCCCGAATCTGCCGCGGCCTTCTGCAGGTCGTAAATGTTGGTCTGGTCCATCCAGACAGCATCCGGATTAACGGTTCTCTCCGGAAGATAGCCGTAGAGAGCCTGGACTTTGGTCTCGGACCGGTATGGGCTGGCCTCTCCGAACCATGAGTTCAGGTCGACGCCCGGCTTTCCGCCTTTCGTCCCAAACGTGTACACCGGAATCAGCCGATTCGAATGAGATTTCCAGCCTGTATATTTCTCGGGGTCAGTCCCCCAGTAAGCCACTGGCGATTTATCATTCACAATGGCCAGTTCCTGAATCTGTCGAGGGAAATCGGCAGCTTTCGCGGAGTCGCTGTCTGGGACCGGGTCAGATCCCAAGGCGGCAAGTCTCAGGAGACAGCAAGCGAAAACCAAGGCGACAAGACTCAATCGAAACATACAAAGCTCCACCACAGTTCAGACAAACCCAGACGGCCCCGTTTTAACCGCCCATGGCTCAGACCAACAGCGGTTCACAGCGAAAACCTCGAGAAAACACAGTTCGAAACCCACGTGAAATGTGGTCCGAACACTCCCTGGCTCAACGAAGTTCGGGCATTGTTTCGGCTTCACGGCCCTACGACAAGCCGTCCATGATCCGGACAATCATTAAATCCCGGTTAATCGCGAGAACTCGTACTCAACCGTAAAAGTGCTAAAGTCTGAGGTCAGCCATTGCGACAACTGATTCTCCGAACTTACGATGACGATAAATCCAGACTGTGTCGCCGATGTTCGCTGTGTTTCTTCGCTTTGGAACCAACGAAACGAGGCTGTCGCGTTTCAGATTCCGGCCCAGCCCTGGATTTATCACGTCGCCTGAGATCCGAGAACCGGTTCATGAACAAGAAACAATTTATTGCCGTTTCCTTTGTCGCGGCTATTCCTGCGGCTGCCCTGCTGGCGTTTCTCGTGCTTGGATTGCTGCAGGGCATGCTGTCCGACGGCGCGAGGGTCTCGGTTGTTCTTTGGATTGTTTGGGTTCTCGCGGCATTGGGCAGTCTGTCCATGGCCTTCCTTCCCTTCGGAATCATGTTCTTCCCGGGTCTGATGCCCGATCCAGCACTTGCGGCGGCCGCTGGAGCCTCAGGATTTGCTGCAGCCCCTGGAAAAAAATCTTCACAGCCCGCAGAGGCTGATGAATTCGAAGAAGGCGAAGGCGAGTTCGCTGAAGACACAGATGGTGTCGAGGACGATGGCGAACAGCTCTTCGACGACCCTGCGATGGAAGACAGCTACGACGACGAATACGAAGACTTCGAAGATCGCAAGTAGTTCATGAACAATCAATCGCCGGACTGCTATGACGCTCCGGGCTACTGGGACCTGGCTTTCAGCGATGAGACGCTTTACGAAGCCAACTTCATTGAAACCGCTGCTTCACATTATCTGAAAGCGGATGACCCCAGGATACTCGAGATTGGCTGCGGTGGTGGACGTCAGGTCGTGGAACTAGCCAAACGCGGCTTCCACGTGACTGCGTTTGATCTTAATACGTCATGCGTCGCGTGGACTCAACGACAGCTCAAACGTCGCCGACTTTCCGCTGATATTTTCTGTGGCGACATGACCAGCTTCCGTCTGCCGCAGTCCGTTGATCTGGCCCATTGCCTGGTCAATACGTTTCGGCATCTGCTGACCGAAGAGGCTGCTCGAAAGCATCTTGAGTGCGTCGCTGAGTCACTTCGTCCGGGCGGCATTTATCTTCTGGGGTTTCATCTGTTGCCTCCGGATACCGCCGAGGAAGACTGTGAACGATGGACCATTAATCATCGCGGTACACGAGTCACGACGACGATTCGAGTCCTGAATTTCAGTCGCCGCAAGAGAATCGAAACCGTTCGTTTCAGCCTGAAAGTCACGACACCGAAAAAGACTATTCGGCTGTCGACAGACCATCAATTGCGCATCTATCGCGCCGATCAGTTTCGAGTATTGCTGAGATCAGTTCCCTCACTCAGGTTGCTGGAGGTCTTCGATTTTTGCTACGACCTCAGTGAACCGCTGACACTCAACAATGATCTGGGCGATGCAGTGTTTGTGCTGCAGAAACAGTAGGGCGACAACGAGTGACGATCCTGAATTTCAAATTGCAGATCTGAAATGCCGGAGTACACGTTCGCCTCACGCAACGCTACTCCACCGTCACGCTCTTCGCCAGGTTTCGCGGGCGATCCACGTTGCAGCCTCGCAGAAGCGCCACGTGATAGGCCAGTAGTTGCAGCGGAATTGCGCAGACGAGCGGTTGCAGGTATTCTTCCACATCCGGTACGTAGATCACATCATCGGCGATCCGCGCGATGTCCGTGTCGCCTTCACAAGCGATCGCAATGACCGGGCCTCGCCTCGCTCGGATTTCTTCCATATTGCTGACGACTTTGGGATAGATACCGCCGCGAGGAATCACGAATACGCTCGGCGTCTGCTGATCCACCAGAGCAATCGGGCCATGCTTCATTTCGGCGGCCGGATAACCTTCCGCATGAATGTAGCTGATTTCCTTGAGCTTCAGTGCTCCTTCAAGTGCCACGGGAAAATTGTAGAGGCGGCCAAGGTACAGAAAGCTGTTGAAGTGATGATACTTATCAGCGACTTCGCGAACCTTATCGTGACACTCCAGGGCTTTGCTGATCTTCTCCGGCATGTCACGCAACTGGCGAATAATGCGTTTTCCGGCGGGGTATGACATATGCCGCATACGGCCCAAATACAGCGCCAACAGCGTGAGCACGGTTACCTGAGACGTAAACGCCTTCGTGGAAGCGACTCCGATTTCCGGCCCTGCGTGGAGATAGATCCCGCCATCGGCCTCTCGCGCAATACTTGAACCGACGACGTTGCAGATGGCCAGCGTTGGGTGGCCCTTGCGTTTACATTCACGCATGGCGGCTAAGGTATCCGCGGTTTCGCCACTTTGAGTAATCGCGAAGACAAGAGTTCGATCGCTCATTGGCGGATTGCGATAACGCAGTTCGCTGGCATACTCGACCTCCGTAGGCATCCTCGCGAATTCTTCCAGAACATATTCACCGACCAGTCCGGAGTGCCAACTGGTTCCACAGGCCGTCAGGACGATTCGGTCGATTCGTCGCAGATCCTTGGCAGAGAGGTTCAATCCGCCAATCACTGCGGTGGCTTCTTCATTGTCGAGGCGACCACGAAGAGCATTCTCGATGGTTGTTGGCTGTTCGTAGATCTCTTTCAGCATGTAGTGTTCAAACTGCCCG
>CAIXQV010000979.1 GCA_903921605.1 uncultured Planctomycetaceae bacterium
CAGCAGCACAGGCTCCGAGCTCACCGGACTTGGCCAACTGCTTCTCTTGGTAATTGCCATGTTGCGATATTGCGGAAAGAAGCATGTGCTTCGCTGTTGTGCTCATAGAGGCTCCTGCGCAGTCCGAAACTGCGTCACCGCGGACATCGGTTTGTTGTGGAATCAATCACGGGCAACTAGTGCTGAGGTCAGTTTATTAGTGGCCAATTTGGTTGTCACCCAGCATTTGCGGGTGTGAGTTGCATCGCCGTTCGAGAGGCCGCCATTGGGGGAAAGGGAAGCAAAGATTTAAGATTTGAAATGAGAGATTTGAGAATGTCGTGACAGAACTTGCCACCGACGCGTCTGTCGCTTTAGTCGATCGTGATCAGCGAATCCGGCAGTTCATTGACGTCAGAACTTTGGCGAGGCAACACGGCAGAAAGCTTTCCTGATGCCGCTTCGATTGTTTTGCAGATTGCGTCTGTAGGAGATCCCTGCTTTAGCTGGATGGTTAGTGAACCACAAAGCTCATCCAAAGTGTCTTGGCCCAGAGCTTTCAGCACCTGCTGGTCGGCAAGGATGACAGCGACATGTTCGAAGAGCGAAAGATAGATCATCAACCCGCTGCCGGATGCAGTGTGATGAATCCGCTTGTCGAAGAAGATCGCCTGGGCAGACAGTTGGACCTCTTCACGCATTTGACGCGCCGGTGTGAACAGTCGACGCACTGAAGAAATTCGCGAGCCAGCTGCGACGCCCAGCATGAATCCGATGGCCATGGCCACAATGAGCTTGCCAGCCTGAAGCAGGGAAGGATCTTTATCCCAACTACCGGATTCCATGGAGATTGGCGGCGCCGGCCAAAGAATGGCGGTCAGGATCATCAACACAATCCCCAGCAGCAGCCCGACGAGATCTTCCGCGCGGTCATAGCGTCCGGATGACGTCGCCACCACCGGCACGATTTCTGCCGATGTTTTCAACTCGGCTGTACCAACACATTCATTGATTCGTTTACGGTCAGCATCGGAAAAGAAACTTGCGGCAGACAGCATGGAAAATTCTCTTTCACATCAACAGGAGTGTTCTTAGATAAAATCCAGGGAACGCACCCCAATCACCAGGAACCGCTCGAACCACCACCGCCGGAAAAACCGCCTCCAAACGATCCGCCAGAGAATCCTCCTCCACCGCTTCCGCCACCAAAACCGCCGCCACGATGCCTGTTGCTCGTGGCCATCATGTAGAGAATTGCTCCGAGGATCGCAAAGATCGCAGCCCACATCGCCCAGGCCATTCCGCTCGCTCCGCTACGATACAATGAGACGGCAGTAAAGATCCCAACTCCTACCAGCATTACCACGGCAATCGGAAACCATGCGGGAGTCTGCGGCCTGTGCTGCCCCTGCCCCTGAAAAGAGTCCACCTGATTGGTCGGACCGGGAACACTGCCGCTCGTTGCAGGAGCGACACCCGGCATCGGAAGTTCACGAGCCATCGCGTCCAATGCAACGACGCCGGCCTTGATGCCTCCCGAAAAATCCTGACGCTTAAACTGAGGGATGATCTGATCATCCATGATGCTCTTACAAAACTGATCCTTGTCACGATGCCAGCCTGCTCCCAGTTCAATGCGAGCTTTCCGGTCGCCTTTGCTGACGAGCACCAGAATTCCGGTATTCCACAACTGGCCATTGAGTTCTGCCTGACCAATCTCCCATTGATCGAACAGCAGCCTCGCAAACGTCTCGATCCGCATGCCGTTGCCGCCATGATTACTCATTCGATCAATCGTGATCACAATAATCGGCGTTGCTTTATCGGTGAGCAATTTATCGCAGATCGCAACAATCTCAGCTTTGTCCGGCTTGGTCAGCATGTTCGCATTGTCACGAACGAACTCCCGATCCCCGGGGCGATCCAGAGAAATCTCGGCGGCTGTGGAAGTCGTCGTCGCAACAAGCAGTGTGACAAGGAACGCGGCCAGATGTCGCAGCATCAAACAAGCTCCTGGTGAAGATTGGTAAACCGCAATGCTACGCGGCGAAGGGGCGGAAGAGAAACTTCCGAAGTACCCTAAACGCAGAAAGGGTCAGGGCAGATCACCCAATTCATCAGGAATCTGAGCCGGCGGATGCCCTGTCGCGAATTTATGAATGAACGGCCCGCGAGCAATACTGGCTAAGGACCTGCGTATCAATAGTTGTCCAAAGTGTCGCCCTTAACGCCGTTTCACTCCAAACTGATGGCCAGCGGCGAGGCAGTCGCAAAGCTGGCACGCGACTTCGGTGATCTGGATCATCGACGAATCTCGCGACAGCCGTTGCTGAATTCTACGCGCCAGCGGCCCGTGTTCGAGAATGTTCTCAAAGGCACGCTGATTTTCCGCGTCCATCTTTGGATTCGTCTGCTGATACAGATGTCGCCACAATTCCTGCAGACTGCAGGAACTTGCTCGCGTGTAGCCGAACAGTCGCAGGAGTTCCGGATTGTTGATCGTGGCGAGTTCCGCCTTGTCGATTGAATCCAGCAGCACTGCATGCAACGGTTCAATCTCGACGGCCTGTTGATCTTCCAGAGAACTCCATTTTTCATCCGTCATTGCCTGTAGCACGGCGGCGGTCACCTGCAGCACAGCAAGGTCCGCCGCAGGGCACTCCTGAATATCGATGACGCGAATTTCAATCGAACCGCGACCGAACCGAGCAATCGCTCCACGTGCATTCAGAAACTCATCCTGCAACACACCCTCAGGATCATGTGGCGCGATCTCGCGGAATAGCGGATCAAAAATCTGCCGATGATATTCTGCTTCGCTGAAGGCACGCTCCGGAATGACTTTGCCAGCAACCATGGGGATGCGTTTGGAATTGGTGCGATAAACGTTGAGACGATTATCCATGCGACCGGTCAGGCGACCTTCAACAACTGGCGATGCCGCAGCGATCGCGGGCAGCAACGGAAGAATCAAACGCACGGCCGCATGCAGTCGACCGAACTCGGCATCATTCGCGAAGGGCAAGTTCAAGTGCACGCTCTGCAAGTTGGCCCAGCCGTGCCCTCGACAATCAAAGATGCGATTGAACGCTTCATACACCGCGCTGTAGTCGTGCGGCCATAAACGCATTTCTCGAAACGGATCCATCCACGGATGCATCGCCGATGGCATCAGCATTCCGTTGAGCGATTGCAGTTGCTTGTTGATCTGCCGAATCTGGCTTTGGAATTCATTGAACAGACCCGTCAGCGAAGGAGCCGGCGCAGCGGTTTTCAATTCAACGACATGGAGGACCAGTTCATTGGACCAGGCGATGCGACCTCGTTCAATTTCTGATTCGATCTTTCCGCATTCGGCTTCGATCAAACGGTCGCAGGCTGGCAGGACATCCAGATTGTCCTTGGACACAATCATGTATTCCAGTTCAACGCCGTAGGCTTCAAACAGTCCGAGTCTTTGCTGAGCGATTTCTGTCACGGTGTTTCGAATCCCTGGAGTTCACGACCGGCGCGGATTATTGAAAAAACCGCGTCAAAATTGGCCTGCGTTTTTCCTCAGCAAGGACGCTGAAATTCCACGCCGACGAGGCGGAACATATAC
>CAIXQV010000980.1 GCA_903921605.1 uncultured Planctomycetaceae bacterium
AAGCGTATGGCCAGCATGGGCCACTTGCTGGAATTCCTGATGGTCGCTCTGCCTCAGGAACGCCTGAAAGAACCGTGGGTTCGTAAAGCGATCGAAGCGACGGCCAATGATCTGAAGAATAATCGCAAAGCCTATGTGAGTTGCTCACCTTTGTACCACGCGACGGATGCGTTGACGATTTACCTGGAGCGAGTTCTCCCGCAGCAGCAGGCCGTTGCACAGCAGCCTCAGAACACCAAAGCGATTTCGAATTCACAGCCATTGCCAGCGGGGACTGCGACGACCACAACACCGTCAGCGAAAACTCCTGGAGCTGCTCCGGCTGCATCAACCCCGGCGACGTCGGGTACGCCAGTTGTCTCAACGCCTCCTGCAATTCCGGGAGCAGCCGTCAATCCCGGTACGCCTTCTGTAATGCCGCAAACCGGGACGGCGACAACGCCAGCACCAATGCCGGCTCCGG
Organism: uncultured Planctomycetaceae bacterium; assembly: GCA_903921605.1. The sequence goes on from CAIXQV010000980.1 coordinate 464, forward strand.
GACCAACAAGTCCGGTGCCTGCACCAACGCCGTTAACACCTGCGGCTCCTTTGGCAACGCCACCAGCAGCGACACCGATGCCGATGCCTGAGAATCCTTTGAAGCAGATTCCATTGCCGGATCCGGCGGATGAGCTTCCGGCAGAAACTCCTCCAGCGGCCGCTCCGGCACTCGCACCGACTCCGTTGACCGCAACCGAGCCATCGCTTCAACCGCTACCCGCAGAGACCGTGGTGGCCGTCGTCCCTGCCGATGAGGTCGCTTCAGAAGTTCGGTCGACGCCATCACCAACGGTTGTGATTGCAGCATCAGTTGGTTTAACACCCACAGTTTCTGCCGAAGAAGTCCCGCTGGTCGCTGGCCCAGCAGAAGCAACGTCTGTGGTGATGCCGCCGACGCCTTTGATCATAGCGGCGCCTGCCAACGACTCGAACACGCCCTCAGTGAAAGTGTCAACCGCTGTCGCGACTCCGGGAACAAACGCGGAAACAAAAACGGCCGCGCTGCCTGAGCCAACGCCGACACCCGCGCCGGGAGATAAGAAGCCGGCACAGAAACGCTCTGTCGAATGGAAAGCAACTCCGATTGAACGACGAAAAACGATCATCGTCGAAAGCCCGCCAAGCGTCTGAAGCGGTGCTTCGCGAAGTCTCCATGTTGCCGTAGGATGGGCATTCTTGCCCGTCGCAAGTTTGTCGAACAAGAAGTCCAGCCCACGTTCTGACATCTTGCCAGGCACTGATGGATGCTCGAGCCGCTGGCCGGGAGCTCCATTGCTGACGCTTCGAGTCGTGTGATACTTCGATCCTGGTACGCTCGGCATTCAAAGGCTTGCCAACGCCAATAATGCCGATGCTTGACCCTCCGGTTCTCCATCCTGCCGTTAATGGTGGTCAACCCGGATGGGACCCGTTGAAGTTGGAGCCCCTTGAAGATCGCACAGAGTCTGCAAATTCACTATCATCCCCGCAGCGTCGGTTTGACGCGTGCAACGTAGCTTATTTCACCACCACTTTCCTGACACGGGCTTTGGGGACTCACTATCATGACGGCTCAGTTGAGCGATTTTGCCAGATCATTAAATGTTGAAACCGCCTTCACCGTTCTGGCAGTGGCCAAGAAGTTGAAAGCCGCTGGTAAGGATGTTGTCGAGCTGGAAATTGGCGATAGCCCGTTCAACAGCACCGCGTCAGCGATCCAGTCCGGGCTTCAGGCGATTAATGACAATCAGTCGCATTACTGCCCGTCTCCGGGACTCCCCGAGTTCCGTGACGCGGCCGCTCGATTTCTGAAGCGCGAATTCTCCGTCCCAGTCGCGGCCGAGAATATCGCCGTCGGCCCCGGTGCGAAAGTCTTCGAGCAGTTCTTCTGCGAAGCCTTTCTGAATCCCGGCGACGGATGTCTCGTCTTCAGTCCTCACTTCCCAACGTACATCCCCAATATTCAGCGACGTGGTGCGCGAGCCGTCCTGAAACCACTCCGGCAGGAAACCGAATTCCGCCCGCAGGTTTCGGACATCGAAGACTTCCTGAACACAGACCCGGCTCCACGCGGAATCTTCTTGAACTCACCGCACAATCCGACCGGAGGAATAACGACGGAACAGGATCTGCGCGATATCGCGGATCTGGTGCGAGGTCGCAACGTGGCAGTGTTCAGCGATGAGCCTTACTGCCATATGATCTGGAAAGGTCAGCATCATTCCTTGCTGGCTCAGCCGGGAATGCTGGATCAGTGCGTCGCCGCTTACACGTTCAGCAAGTCGTATTCCATGAGCGGCTGGCGTCTCGGCTTCTGTGCTGCATCACGCGAGATCATTGATGCAATCGGCAAGATGATCAACACGACATTGTCCTGCACACCACCGATTGTTCAGCTCGCAGGTCGCGCGGCTCTTGATCAGGACTCCAAAGAGCGTGATGAGACCATGCTGAAGTTTCGCGAGAAAGTTGTGTTGCTCACAAACGGCCTGAACAGGATCGAAGGCTTCTCATCGCTCGATCCAACCGCCACGTTTTATGTCTTCCCAAGCGTGAAGCCGGTCTGTAATCGCCTGGGAATCACCAGCCACGGACTCGCTCTGTATTTCCTGGAAGCGGCCGACGACAAGTTCGGTGTCGCGTGTCTGGGCGGCGAGTGCTTCGGTGAAGCCGGTGGTGGCTTCCTGAGATTCAGTTGTGCCGAGCCAAATGATCGTCTGGAGCAGGCTCTGGCCTTTATCCCGGTCGCTTTGTCTCGCACAGATCGCATCAATGCATGGCTGCAGGCTCATCCGGAATTCCGCCTGAAGCAGAATTACACATAAGCGGTGAAGCGGGCGACTCGCAATCGCAATGGCTCATAAGAGCGCTCCCTCTCGGGCGATTCCCCCAACCATGAATCTTGTGATTCAAGGCCGGCCGTTTCCCCAGGGAAGGAGCGACTCAGCCACAGAGGCTGAAACGAAATCTTCACAAGGTGAAATCACCTCGGAGGTTTCGTCAGCGTTGAAGACGCTAAGTCGTTAGATTTCCAACTGCCTTTTGTCTCCACTTGTTGACAGCAAATTGAAAACAAAATCAGTGGGCTGTTGAGAACATGGTTTGAGCGGTGAGTTGTTGCCATAGGGAACAATCTGCGGAATCGTTGATTATCAGAAACAGATCAGAGTACCCGTATGTAAGTGCGGAAGAACCCACATATTCAGTGGCAGATTCGAGCAGTGTATGTCCGTTAGTCAGCGGGTTATTGCTATCACAGCAGGTGATGTCGCCGGGATTGGCCCCGAAGTCATCGTCCGCGCAATCTCTCACAACCCAATCCGGAACAATGACCGCTGCGTTCTGATTGGTCATCCGCAGATCTTTCGTAGTGCCGCGGAGATGTTCGGCATTGACCTCCGGTTCTCTGAGCTGGATCAGAAGCACGAAACGGTGGCTGATTTCCATCAGGCTCTGAGTCACGCTCACGACAGAGGCTTCGTCCCCTGCTGGAATCCAGCCGGAGACGCAGTCCTGCAGGCTCCATTGCGAACGGTGAGTGCTCTGGCTGGCGATGCCGCTTTTCAGTATTTGGCTTCTGCAATTCGTCTTGTGCAGACAGGTTTCGCTGATGCGATCGTAACCGCTCCCTTGAACAAAGAGGCGCTGCATCTGGCTGGGCACCACTATCCGGGCCACACCGAGATACTTGCCGAGAAATGCGGTGTTTCTGATTTCGCGATGATGCTCCACTTGCCAGAAGCGGCATTGTCGCCGTGGCGTTCGATGCTTCGCGGCTCCGGTGGAGCGGCGGAAGATGATCAACACGTGGGCAGTGGCATCAGTATCGCACATGTCACGCTGCACACGTCGGTCGCCAGTGTTCCGGGATTGCTGACTCAGGAAGGCGTGGCGGAAAAAATTGGCCTGATGGCTGGCTTCCTCCGGCAGATTCGTTGTCAACGGGAAGCCATCGCTGTGTGTGCTCTGAACCCGCACGGGGGTGAGAATGGACTGTTTGGCGATGAGGAGCAGCGAATCATCCGCCCGGCTGTTGAACGATCGCTTAGAGATGTCCCCAACGTAACAGGACCGCTTCCCGTCGACACCTTGATTCGCCGTGCAATGCTCGGGGAATTTGACGGCGTGGTCGCGATGTATCACGATCAGGGCCACATTCCCGTCAAGTTGATCGGCTTTGATTCGGCGGTCAACATTACGCTGGGATTACCAATTGTGCGAACGAGTCCCACGCATGGCACAGCGTTTGATCGCGCCTGGAATCCGGCAACCCCTGCCGATTCCAGTGGGATGACGGAAGCAATCCGCATGGCGATCCTTTTGTCTGAGAAATCCGGCCCCTGACGCGACCACTATTTTTGGTGAAGCCGACGAAACAACTTGACACCCCCGAATATCGCTGGTAGCGTTCCCCCCGCATCGTTCAGGGCAACTTGAATGGAGCAGACTCCCCGGGGGATTAGCTCAGTTGGGAGAGCGCTTGCATGGCATGCAAGAGGTCATCGGTTCGACCCCGTTATCCTCCACTTACCAGAGACCGTTGAAAACATCACGTTTTCAGCGGTTTTTGTGTACCCGAATCGTGACCAACGATACCTGACGACGTTCGTCAGTGCGGTGAAATGCTTGATTCAATCGTGGAAGTTCTTCCACGAAATGAAAGGGAGCTGCTGCACATGGCACGTAAAGCAAATGTTTTCCCGTCGTATCTACTCCACAAGCAAAGTGGGCAAGCTCGCGTTCGAATCAATGGACGTGATTATCTTCTCGGCCCCTATGGCTCAGAATCCTCCCGAATCGCTTACGGTGAGTTGATTGCCAAGTTCTCTGGTGGCATACCGATTGACCCTATTGCCGCCACCAAACGTGGAAGACTTCCACTAAACGGAGAGGAACGGGATCCCGGGCCCAGTGTCGGTGAGCTCTGTCTTGTCTTCCTGAGGCATGCGGAAACGCACTATGTCAAGAACGGTGAGCAGACCAGCGAGGTTCATATCCTACGATCAGTGATAAAGCCTCTGAATGAACTTTATGGGATGCTGCCGGCGAAGGATTTCGGGCCGTTGGCGCTCAAGGCGGTGCGTTCAAAGATGGTGGGATCTGGCTGGTGTCGTGGCACAATCAACGCAGGTATGAGCAGGATCCGGCGAATCTTCAAACATGCGATTGCAAACGAACTGATTGATTCTTCGGTTCTCGATCGGCTCAAGTGTGTTGCTCCACTCCTGGCAGGCAGGACGGAGGCTCACGACAACGCCCCGAGGACTTCCGTAGACGATGACCGTATCAACTTCGTCCGATTCCTTGTTCGGCCATTGGTGCGAAACCTGATCGACCTCCAGCGGCTTGTAGGGGCGAGATCGGGCGAGTTGCTCCAACTCTCAACAGGTCTAATTGATCGACGTGGACAAGTGTGGTCAGCCGAACTAAGCGATCACAAAACGCGGCATCATGGCCAAAGTCGAACTCTACACTTTGGCCCCCAGGCTCAATTGATCCTGACGAAGTATCTGTCGGCCGATCCGGACAAGAAGCTGTTCAAGATCACCCGGACGGCGTACTGTCGGGCAATCACTCGAGCTTGCGACAATGCTGGCATCGATCGGTGGGTTCCTCACCAGTTGCGACACACGAACGCAGATGCAGTGCGGGAAGAATTCGGACTGGAACATACTCAGGCCGTCCTCGGGCATGCGAAAGCCAATATGACGGAGCACTACGCCAAAGCATCACGGAAGAAAGCCGTTGAAGTGGCTCGAAGGATCG
>CAIXQV010000981.1 GCA_903921605.1 uncultured Planctomycetaceae bacterium
GCCTCCATCAACCATCGCGATAGCTTCTTTCCGCGGTACGCCTCGAGCACAAAGACATCGCAAAGGTACGCAAACGTAGCTTTGTCGGTAATCACACGGGCAAAGCCAACTTGAGCATTGCCATGGTAGAGCCCAAAACACAGCGAGCCAGCAATCGCGCGCCGCAACACGTCGAGAGGAAGTCCGCGCGACCAGTAAGACGTCGACAGAAACCCATGCACGACGCTTAAGTCGAGTTTGCCGGGATTGCAGGAAATCGAATACTCATCCCGCATCTGTTCAAAATCAGAGTGCATGGAACCGCACCTTGTGTCGAAAAAAGAAAATCATTGAACTCTCAGTCGACGATGAACAGCTTTGCCCCCGTCACCGTCCTGGATCGATGAGGCTCGCCTTGATCCGAAACCTGGTAACTCATACCGGGTCGCAATGTGAAGACACGCCCATCCTGTAGCTCTGTGAGCAGTTCCCCCTCGATGCACAGCAGGATGTGCCCTTTGACGCACCAATGGTCGGCGAGATAGTTCGGCGTGTACTCGACCATACGGACTCGAATCGGTCCGAATTGGCATGTCTGCCAGAAAGCGGTGCCCGTCTCGCCGGGATGCACAGTTTTGGGGATCGCCGACCAGTCCGTAACGCCGAAGGGAATATCGTGGATGTTCAAGTGGGTAGCTCGCTGTTGGGTGTTGGTGAATTATTTGGTAATGTCCGGCGCAGTTCTGGTAGCAACGTCACTTGGAGGCTTCGTGATCCAGGGTCCATTGCAGGGCGTCGGCTGCTCGACGGTCGGTGGCCTGACCTCGATCCCGGAGGTGCTGGATGATCTTAACGCGGGTTTCGCGGTCGCGGTTTTGGGCTAGCTTCCACTTCACCTTGCATTCGCGAATGGTCAGAGTAATCGCCGCGATCGTATTGAGTGAGCCGTGGTACATGGCGTGTTGGGCGTTCAATGCTTCATATCCGCCATCGGGCTGGTAGTGCTGCATCAGACGCTGTTGATGCTCCGCGATGATTTGCGGATCCTCGGAAATTGCGGCATCGCATTCAAAAATCACGATTCGATAGTAGGCTGTCGCAAACGCGGCGTTGGATGGGTGAATCCAATACGAGGGGATGGTGCCGAGCATCTCGTCCACTTCGAAGGCGCATTTCGGATTGTCCCTCAAATCGGCCAATTGCTCATCCTGACGATTCAGGTGCATCTCGAGGGTCGAACCAAGAAATTGAAACGGGTACAGTCCGATGTGAGGTTGGCTGCTCGTGCTCGCCGTGATTAGCCTGCCAAGCTGCTGCTCGGTGACGAATTGTTGGATTATTTCCCTGGGGACATCGGAATATTCTTCGTAGAAGATCATCGCACTTGACAAAGATTCAAAAAGAGGAGTTGGGCGGCAATCGAGGAGACGCTAGTCCCTTCGGATAGGTTCGCGGAAAATGCCAATGACTTCCAAAAAACTAGTGAGCCAGGATGACCGGAACGCAGCGGACTTCGGTCTTGACCGAATTGGCGATGAAGCATTCGTCATGTGCCTCGTGATGCATTTCATGGATCTCCTTCGAGGTCGGCAAAAACATCTCCCGAAAACTGAACTTCCGGATTCAACGTGACGGTCATCCTTAGCGTCGAGCGTTTGGCTTATCTGCAAGAAACGTGCAGCAACGGCCCGACCGGGGTGGGACAACATCGTTCTTGAAGAAATGCGTGCCAACATCGCTATTAAGTTACAAGGGTTTTGGGATGCAGGGATTCGCGGCCCCGACTTCGTTTGGGCTGCAACAGGCCCGGCGATGGAGGCGTATAGCAAACACCCTGTTGTTCGAAAAGCGAACGAACCGAACTCAACAATGGGTGTTGGTGAGTTCCTCAATCACGTTCGGCGAATGGTTGTGGACTACGTCGTCGGCC
>CAIXQV010000982.1 GCA_903921605.1 uncultured Planctomycetaceae bacterium
CAAAAAGGTCTTCCTGTCTTCGTCATCGAAAACAATATCCCCTCTCCGATTGCCCCGCGCCATTACATGATAAAAGGCCCCAGCATACTCGATTCGAACTTGTCTTGGCATGGTGTGAGCGAAGCGCAATCACGAGATCATCTCAATAATTAATTCCTGACCCCTTAAACCTTAAACACACTAACATGACCTCCACGGTCCGCCCGCCTGCCAGAAGGATGAGAATCTCTCCCCTTTGGCCGCAGCAAAGGCAGGCGGCAGGAGAAATGACGCCGCGTGACTGACTACCTCTTCCAGTGAAAGGACGGGATCTTTTTTCACCGATTTCCTCCAGAACGCTTTCCATACAGCCTGACGACTGGGATCGAGCCAAAAGGCATCATCAAAGCCGATGGGGGTTTCGATTGGCAGGAAGCTGCCGCGTCTGTTGAATGTGGCACGAATCGAGTCCGCCAGCTCCTGTCCTGCAAAGGCGTAGTGAGTCGCTAGGAACCAGAAGTCGTAATAGTCCTTCATGCGTGAGTTGAGGATGCCAAGGTTGACCGCAGCCTCGAACTTTTCAGCCATCGCGCTCTCCATGCGGTAAGCCCGCAGCTTGGGAGTGGGCATGCCCAAGAGGCTGGGAAACTCCACCTCCACTGGGTCGACTGCCGTGGCATCGCCAAAGCCCACATCAATCTGCAGTGGTGTTCGCGCGTTGCCAATCTTCCCCTGAATCTCAACTCGGACACCCACATACAGATCCTGGGCTCGAATCGGCTCAGCTTTAATGGACGCTGGATCAAAGACCACTCCATCGTTCGTCACTTCGTGCTCACAGATTTCCCGAAACACCTTCTGCAATTCCTCGAAGATAAATCACCGGAGCCGAGAAGATCAAGGTCGCGGGTCACCCGATGGGGTGTCTCCTGCCAGAGAGCAAAGAGAATCGCCCCCTTGAGGACAAAGCGCTGCCTGTGCTTGGATTCCGACAGTCGAAACAGCAAGCGCTCAATGGCGTAACGGGTGAGCAGCGTATTGAAGTCCTGTCCGCTGGCGTCCGTGATCGTTTTGAGACGATCACGGACCGATGCAGCCACATTCTTCAGCTCGTCCTTTCTCTTCATGAGACGACGCTTTCCAGATAGGGACGCATAACGTTAGTCATGCGGCAGATTTTGGCGATCTTCCAAAGTTCGGTGGCGTTCGCTTTCTTCTTTTGCCAGGCATCGCGCAGAGCTTCGACTGCGACATTGATACCCACTTTGCTGCGATACTTGAAGCAGTCGACAACGGTCTTCGCTGGGTTGGTGATCTTGACCTTCACTCCAGAGATCATGTGCTCCTCAATCCCTGCACCGTAGGCTGCGGGTGACGACCAAAAGACCTCAAGTCGTGGATTCGTGATCCGCGGGCGTTGGATGCCCACTGGCAGCAGGACATATACATCTAAAGGGTTTTCGGTGGTAAGTCCGTGAAACCGCAGCGCCGAGAGAAGACAGATCACAGCTTTGGGAGATCGCACAGCCACTTCCGCGAGTGAGACATGGGCATCAAGTCGAGCGTCGCTTGCCGTGTAAATTCCACGCTGGGCTTTCCGCAGCAGGCCCTGATCCACGAGCATTCGAATTTGCATTCTCGACACGCCTTGAGCCTCCAGTTCCCTAGTTCGGACCAGGCGCTTTCCCGCAAGGTTGATCACCTCCCGTTTTTGGTTCTCTTTCAGCATGAGACACTTTACATCCTCACGCAAGATAGTGTCAAGTTGAGTATAATTGTAAAAACAGCACCACAGCTTCCGGTGCAGCATAAAGGGACAGTTCCTTTATCACTTCCATGGTTGTCTTCGATGAAGAACCAAGCCGACTCCCCACTTGACAGTATATGGCTCGCTGTATATACATTTACCCATGAAAACAAAGATCTTCAAAAGCGGCAATTCGCTCGCCGTCAGGTTGCCAAAGGCGCTGGAACTGCCATGCGGCACAGTCTCCATCCACCGTGAAGGCCGCAAAATCATCATCGAAGAAGTGACCGAAATGGGCTGGCCGGAGGGATTTTTCGAAAGTGTGCGCATCTCCCGGGAAGACTTCGGTCGCGAAAAACCCGCCTATGTGGAGAAATCCTTGTGAAGCGGCTCCTCGACACCAAAGTCTGCATCGACGTCCTCCGTGGCCACAAAAAAGTCGTCGATCGCCTCGCCGCATGCCGCCCCAAAGACTGTTTCATTTCCGTCGTCACCGAGTTCGAACTCTTCCAAGGTGCG
>CAIXQV010000983.1 GCA_903921605.1 uncultured Planctomycetaceae bacterium
TAAGCTCCGATTGAGGTGTCATCGGTTGGAAAACTGACGGACAGATTTCGAGCATCCGGCCAGGCCACTCCGAACGTCGCCGGCAGTGTGCGGGATTCAAGAACTTCGCTGGTGAATCTGCCCGTTTGGTGAACTCTGCTTCTGCGTCGATAATGTTTTGAAATTGATAATATGAGTGGTCTATTTCCTGTAAGCAGTTGTAAGTTCAAAGTGTTTGACAATGACATCAAATTCGGGATAAGTTCGTAGTGATTCAAGATCCGGATCAGTTAACAGCAACTGGCCTCCGTACCCTCTTTCGACAGCCTCAGCCAGATAGTGGATTGCCTGCGGTTTCAGTTGAGAGTCAGCCTCCAGACATAATGCAGAGGCACAAGCCATTTGATAGAGCGACTCGATCGTCGGCGGCACAGGCAGAGAAGACAGACGTTGCAGATCCCGTTTTACTTCATCAACCTTTCCTGCTCGGGCCAACAAAACGGCACGTCCGGCCAGCGCTTTCTGAAACTCCGGAGACTTCTCCAGCAGCCGGTCCAACGCTGTGATCGCCTCTTCCGGTCGATTCAGGTACTCGGACAAAACGTGTGCCATGGATTGCAGAACAGTTGAGTTCACTCCGAACAAAGTGTCTGCCGCCTGCAGGTCCTGATGGGCTCGTTCCGGATCATCGGGAAGTCTTGCGAGGGCGACCGAAACCCAGTCTTCAACGGATGCGGGACGCTGGTTCATTGCGGCCTGAAAATCAGTTTGTGAGGCCTTGAGACGCCCCATTTGTCGCAGGACTCTCGAACGAATAAGGCGAACTCGGGGAGAGTCGGGAGAAAGCTCCACCGCGCGATCCAGATCAAGTAGTGCGGCTTCGACATTACCAACGGCGAGCAATGCAGCATGACGATTGATGTAAGCCGCCAGCAGAGATGGCTCTCGCTGAATCGACTCCGAAAAATCATCAATTGCTTCCTGAAAGGCCGAGTGTCTCAGGTGCGCCAATCCACGATTCAGGTAGACATAGGCCGCTGTCTCAGGATTCTGGAGAGCCATCGAGAAAGAGTTAATCGCTTGCCTCGAATCATTGAGTTCAAGATGTGCGCGAGCTTTAGCGATCCAATAAATCAGGCTCAATGACTCAGGAGGTCTCGTCTGCTCCAGAAGATTCACGGCCAGATCCGGACGTGACTGGAACAGGTGGCTCATCGCAAGTAAGGTTCGATCCGCCGCCGTTTCCGGCCAAATCTTAACTACATTCAGATTCTCCGGAGACAGGTTTTCAGCACGAATCTGACCGCGACCAGCATGACTGGCACCTGCCAGACCGGTCTGTGCAGTAAACAAGTGCCTTTTCTCGGGCTCAAGTTGGCTCAGAATTGTTTCCAAAAGGGCGTGTCGAGTTGCCGGGTTTTCAGATCCCTGATGGGTTGCACCAGGGATCCGCTGATAGTGGGCCACGATAAATGCGAGAGCCAGCAACCGCTCTTCGACCCACTGGGTTTCATCAGGTGTCAAGAGAGTTTGGAATCGCTCCCGGTTGTTCACTTCTGAATCGGACATTGCTTCTGTCGGGCGGATCCCGAGACTCTGCAGGGACAGGTGAATCGGCTGCAGACGATCTCCCTCATCGTTTTGTCCAATCCACGCCTCCGCAATTAAAAATCGCGAGAATGTCTTATCTGAAGAATCTGCAAAGGACTTCAGAGATTCAATCGCAGCCAGTCTTTCCGCCCCCCTGCGATAGCTGGCCATTGCCAAAAAAAGGCCTGCTATGAGTACACACGAGAGGACCCCGACCGAGCCTGCAGAGTACACGCGGGGGTATCTGCGGAACAGTTTAGGAAGACGACTTCCGGTCCAGGATTCGCAAGCATATTTCAGCGGGCGCGATGCGGCCTGAAGTTCAAGATCCTCCAGTAATTCTGAACCGGAGGCATAACGATCTGCAGAACGGCCTGCGAGACATCGGTCAATGATTCGACGGACACCTTCATCCACGGCAGCCGCGTTCCGATATTCCGGAGCCTTCTGACGATTCTGCACAGCCAAAAGCAGATCCGCTTCCGTTGAAGTCGCTGGCCCGACGAATGGGAGTCGGCCCTCAATGATCTCGAACATCAGCAACCCGAGCGAATAAATGTCGGATTGAGGTAGAGCCGGACCGGGCTTGCGGGTAGCGAGAACGGAAAGTTGTTCGGGAGCCATATACGACAAAGTGCCACCGGACCAATGACGCGGACCATCATCAATAGCCTGGGACAGGTTGAAGTCGATCAGTGCTGGTTCGCCATCGTTTCGGATCAGCACGTTGGCCGGCTTAAGATCACCGTGGACTATGCCACGCTGATGCGCGTGTGCTAAGGCACTGGCCAGTCGTCGAAAAATCCAGAGCGTAAACTCGCGAAAATCAAGGCTCGATAGCTGGCTCAATGGTTCCGCACCCGCCTCGTGCCATTTTTGCAGACTCTCAAGATCTCCTTCGGTTGTTGCTTGCGAAGTTTCCCTGGACGACAGACTACTGCGGACTGTTACACGTTGCTGCGCAGTATGGACGGTCTCGATAAGACTTCGGCCTGATCGAGCCAGTGAGTCAGAGGTTCGCTTCAGCCAATCGGCGAGAGTTGCCGGTCCACTGTAAGGCATGCATAACAGCCATCGTCCATCCGCGTAGTGATACGAATACAGCGGCACAATCCCGGTATGTTGCAGGCGTGCAAGATGGGCAGGTTCTCGCAAAGCACGATTGACAACTTTCAGAGCTACGTAACGACAACCAAGCGACAACTGGCGAGCCAGATAGACTCGACTGAATGAACCGCTGCCAAGCAAAGCAACGAGTTCAAAATCTCCCATCCGCAAAACGTCTGCTCTCTCTCCGTCAACAGTATTGCGAGGGGACTCAATGACTGAGGTGATATTCTGCCGGAATTCAGCGGAGCTCGACCAGTCCCCCGATTCCGGACGCGTCGCCAGAAGCTCCCGATACCAGGTTTGAGCAGCCACGGTACTCATCCCCGACCAACGGTCTGGCGGACACGCAAGTCCACGACTCCTTCTGGCACGGAAGTCTTCATAGCAAACCAACGCCATTCTTTCCCCGTCGGCAAAAACCTCGGGGAATCGTTCGGAGTACGACTCCAGGCTGACCGGAACCCCGGCCGCATATCGGCGCCCGATATCCGCCCTGATCAACTCAAGAATGAGTTCCTGATTCTCAGTGGCTCCCGCAGCAGACACAACTTTTTGTATCAAACGATCATCACTCGCGGACCAGTTCTGTTCAAACGTGTCGAGAGTTTCATCAATCATCAAGTTATGTTCGGATGAGTACTTCATAAGGCTACCGCAGAGAACAGCAGGATTCTCGTGGAGAGAAGATGCCTCCGGTTGGAGGCCAGAAGAAACCTCGCCTCCGCCATGATTCTTTACAAGAAACTCATCTTCTTCAGAATCGCTGCACCGGCTGCGTTTCGTATCAGTCCTGCCCCGCCTCCCCCAGTTCAGCCGCCAGTTTCTCGCGAATCCGCTGGAGAGTTCGCTCCACCGTTCGGCAACTGTTCTGCAGGCAATCCGCTATATCCACGACACTGAAACCCTGAACTCGAAGCTCCACGATTTTCTGTTCGTTCGGGCGAAGCCCTTCGATTGATTCGCGAAGTGAGGACTCGAATTGCTCTGCCGAGACATCAGCCTCGATTGATTCCTGAGCGGAGTGATGTTCTGCAGAATCATCCAGGGACAATGTCGCGACACTTTTTCTACGAGTCGCTTTGCGGCGAATTTTGTGGATAGCAATGACAGCCAGCAAACTCCATAACGATTGTCCCTCCGGAGCTGTGTAAGCCCCGGAGTTCACGCCACGGAACAGGCTCCGAAATGCACTCTGAACAATATCGTCCGCCTCGTGAGTTCGCCTGATCGCTGACGACATCTGACGGTCAGCAAGAACTCGCAATCGCGTCGAGTAACGATGATAAAGTTCTGTCGCTGCAGCATCATCTCCGGACTGGATCCGTACGACGAGCGTCTCATCGGAGACATCAGACATATTTAAACTGTTCAAGTTAAGACTGTTGAAAGACGGGGCATGCACGCAAACCATTTCTAAATCTCAACGCAAACGGGGCGATGAAAACAGGGTTGTAAAAAATCAGATAATGGAGTCCAGTTGTCTGATAGTAATTCTCCATCGACGAATGCAAATCGCTTTTCGGGAAAGAAGGCCATGCCTTCGACTGAGGCACCCCTTCTATGCCTGTGATGAAGGAAATTCAAGAAGAGTCATCTTTGGAATGAGTGAAATTCTGGAGAGCAATCTGATTGTGCCCGGGGCTTCTGAAATCTCTGTTTTTTCTGGCGGCTCACTCTTTGAGTTCGGCCTTTTCTTGTCATGGCCCCGGCAAGCACGTTTCGCATCATGAGAGTCAGCTAACGGATGAACGTTTTGCCGGGCCATCTCACTTTGTGGGTATCTCTCAATGATTATACGTACAGGAACAAACAGGATTAAGTTATGAAGAAGCTCATAGGATTCGGGATTAGATCAATCATTGGCATCGCTGTCGCTGGTCTCTGCAGCGGCAGCGCCTGGGCGAACAACGTGGGGGCCAGAGTTGAGGGCGCTTTACTCGTGGTCGCTGGTGACAATGCTGGAAACCAGATCTCGATTGCTCGCACCGCAGCAGGCAATGTTGTGGTCTCCGGGCAAAATGGCACTTTGGTTAATGGGCGGGCCAGCGTCAGCTTTGCACGTCTGCGATTGAATGCCGCTGAGATTAGAATGGGCGGAGGAAACGACGTTGTCACTCTGAATGGGCTGCAGATCGCAAATGATCTCTATGTCGACCTCGGTGCAGGCGCAGATCGCCTGACGACTCCCGCTGCGGGTCAGGTGGTGGTGGGAGGAAATGTCGCAATCGAAGGTGGTGCAGGCAACGATATTGTGCGAACCGAGGGAATGATCGTCGGTCTGGACTATTTTCTGAACGGGGGACTCGGAGTTCTGAATGCCACCGCAATCAATTTAGTTGTTGGCTTTAATGTCTCGATCATCGGAGATGAAGCGAACGATCTTATAACTCTCTCCAGAGTTGCTGCCGGGGGCGATGTCCTGATCGAAAGCAAAGGGGGATCTGACAGCGTGACTCTAACGACCGTCAGTGCCTTGCTGCTTGGCGTCAACACGGATGCCAATGCCATTGCTGGCGCGGATCGGGTCAGTCTTGATGGGGTTACCACAGTGGAAGATATCGGGATCTTCACTGGTCCGGGTAACGATATCGTCCAGATGCTGAATGTGCAGTCAGGGAAGAATATGACTGTCAGTGCGGACATCGGTAACGATCGTGTCTCTGGCGCAGCTGTTGAGGTGGTTTTGGACGCCGTCTTCGAAGGCGGTGCCGGGACCGACACGTTTGAGGACTTCGGTATCACCGGCGGGGTCAAGAAAGATGTCAAAGAGTTTGAGATCTTTCTCCCATAGTTCTCATCAACGGACTGGAGCGTTAATGATTGACTGATTCATTGATTGATGCTCCAAACGGATATTCAACGACGAACAGCCTGCTTTCCCGGCAGGCTGTTTTTCTGTTTCTGCCGCTGCAAAAACAGTAGACTCCTGAAGTAACGACCTGAGCCCTGCAATTCGCGTATCGCTGGTTGGGAACAGTCAGTGTCCCTTTGATCTTCTCCGTTTGATCTTCCGCCTCAACTCACGACGAGATGTCCCTGAAAAGTTCAGCCACAGTGTGCTTCCAGCATCGATTCTGAATTTCGGAGGGGCAGAATTCCTGGCATCGAGATCCCCATAAACTTCGACCCGGGTTGTGGAAATTGTCCCGATGCACTGCCGATCGTTGTCGGATCAGTTCCGGTCGGTTAGTGTCCGCGTATTGACTTGCTCGGCGACGGAGTCCGACCAGGCATCTACCCGCGAAAATACGCAAAAAACG
Source organism: uncultured Planctomycetaceae bacterium (assembly GCA_903921605.1). The sequence goes on from CAIXQV010000983.1 coordinate 5,940, forward strand.
TTAAGACAGGTTAGTGACATGACTGAAAAGGTCACCATCATCGGTTCTGGTCCTGCTGGCTGGACAGCCGCCATTTATGCCGCCCGAGCGGAGATGAATCCGGTTGTTTACGAGGGTGCCTTCAACGAGGAAAACCGTCAGAAGGGAACTCTGCCGCTGGGTCAGTTATCGCTGACGACTGAAGTGGAAAACTTCCCTGGTTTTCCAGCCGGTGATATGACAACCTATCTGGACACATCGATCCAGGACGACAAACGCCGTTATATGGCTCCCCATGGTAAGCACGGCGTCAGTGGTCCGGAGTTGATGGAGATGATGCGACAGCAGGCGACCAACTTTGGAACTCGAATTGTTACTGATGACATTGTCGACATCGACACGACGCAGCGGCCTTTTAAGCTGAAGACTCTGGGCGGCGAAGAGTTCACGTCTCATGCCGTCATTCTCGCCACGGGAGCCAGTGCCAATTATCTCGGACTGCCGTCCGAAGACAAGTTCAAGAACATGGGCGTCTCTGCCTGTGCCGTCTGCGACGGCGCGTTGCCTCGATTTCGTAACAAGCCTGTCATCGTTGTTGGTGGCGGCGATAGTGCGATGGAAGAAGCGACTTATCTGACGAAGTTTGCGTCAGTTGTTTACATCATCCATCGGCGTGATTCGTTTCGAGCCAGCCGCATCATGGCGGAACGCGCGTTAAACAATCATAAGATTCAGGTGAAGTGGAATTCGAACATTGATGAAGTTCTTGGCGACGACAAGAATGGCGTTACCGGAGTTCGAATTCGCAGCACGACAGAAACAACAAAAACAGAAGAACTGGAGGCTGTCGGTTACTTCTGTGCGATTGGTCACACGCCGAACACAGCTTTTCTCAAAGGGCAATTGAAGACCAACGAAAAGGGTTACGTGGTCTGGACGACTCCTCAGCGAACTTACACGAGTGTCGATGGCATCTTCGCGGCGGGTGATGTGGCGGATGATTATTTCCGTCAGGCGATCACTGCTGCGGGAACTGGCTGCATGGCGGCCCTGGATGCCGAGCGATGGCTTGCGGCGCAGGGGATTGAATAGGTTGCCCGTTCGATACGCCTGGCAGAGACAACGTGGCCGAGGTGGAGACAACGATGAAATCCGGAGTCTGTCCCAAGTGCCAGGGATCCCGTATTCTTGCGAATATCAGTCTCAAGGATCCGTTCCATGGCGCCGTCGACAGCCAGGTGGCTGTGAATTCGACTCCTGGCACCGTGTTCTTTCCTGGGATGGTCACCAGCAAGATTCGAGCGTGGTTCTGTGAAGGCTGTGGTTATGCGGAGTTCTACGTTGCAGAACCTGCAAAACTTGGAAAGGCGATCGATCGTGCGATGGCTAGTTCGAAAAGGCCGCACGATCCGCGACAGGATCCTCATCGATTAAAATGAAATTCAGTTGTGCAGATTTGCAGTGCAGTAGTTGGCGCTTGGAATCGGAGGGCTGACGCCCTGCCGCTCGCCCTTGAGGATAGGGATTGGTACGGACTATGTTGACGAATGAGGGTTGTCGAGAACGTCGGACGAGACTTTGGGAGCGGCTGCCGGAGGAGATCTCGTGGGTGCTGATTGGTGATCAGCGGCATGTGCAGTACTTCACCAATTTCCGCATCAATCCGATTTCGTTCTCGGCTGACCAGAAGGCTCTGGTATTGATGACTCGCGATGGCAAAGCCATTCTGCTGGCCGACAACTTTGGCAAACGATCGGCGACTGTTCCGTACTTCGTTGATCAGGAAGTCATCACAGCCTGGTACACGCATAAAAAGTCTGTCACCAATCGTGACGATGCTCTCTGTTTGGCACTCAGCGAAGTGGAAAAGATCTGGGGTGGCGAGACAGGATTGATCGAACCCGAAGGCCTGTCCGAAATGACGGCCGCGATGGTGTCCGAGAATGCTGCGTGGCAGTTTGCAGAAGATGACTCGGAGATACCGACGACTCTGGGAACAATCATTCGGTCATTGCGTCGTTCAAAGCATGCTGACGAAGTGGAGTTGCTGAAGACCTGCATGCGAGCAGGTGAAGCGGGGCATCGTCGAGCGTTTGATGTCATTCGTCCGGGGATTTCTGAGTTCGAGATTTATCTTGAGGTACAGCGTGCCGCACAGGAAGCGGCCGGTGTTCCATGTGTTGTGTACGGGGATTTTCGAGCCACCAACGCGACTCTGCATAAAGCCGGCGGGCAGCCAACTCACTATCGCCTGCAGAACGGAGATCTCTTTATTCTGGACTACAGCGTTATCATCCACGGCTACCGCAGCGACTTCACAAATACGATTTCTGTGGGAGCTCCGTCCGACAAGATTGTCGCACAGTTCGAAGCCTGTCGGGATGCTTTGAGTGCGGCGGCGGCTATTCTAAAGCCAGGGGCCGCGGGCCGAGAAATCTGGAAAGCTGCGTCTGCAGTGCTGGAATCTCGAGGTTTTGGGCCGCTGGCTCATCATGCAGGACATGGTTTGGGGCTGGAACATCCGGAACCACCGGTACTGGTTTCGGAAAGCGACGATGTTCTTATTGAAGGAGACGTGATCACGCTGGAGCCCGGCTGCTACATTGAAGGTCAGGGCGGAATGCGTTTCGAACACAATTATTTGATTAACAGCACTGGCAGCGAGCAACTCAGTCAACACCGGATCGGCCTGACGCTTTGATAGAACAGAAGTCCAGTGAAGCGACAACGCGTTTTGACCCTGCTGACCGAAGAAAAGAATTGAGCAGCCGGCAAGAGGGGCGATCGATTGTCAGACCAGAATCTGTTTCATCAGCCAGGTTCCGATGAGCCGGTAACTCAACGATCGTCAATGCGACGCTACGTCTATCGTCTGCTGGGGGCTGAAATCTCCGCGACGGCCAGATTTTGCGATCGGCTGATTCAGGTGGCTCCGCTGGAGCATGAAGACGGACTCTTGCTGGAGTCTGTTGACTGCCATGACAAGTCAGTTGCCAGGACGATCGACGAACTGGAGTTGCCAGCGGAAGCAGCTGATCGTACCGGCTTGCTGCTGAACGGAAATTTCAATGCCTCCAGCGATATTCAGGAGATGTTGCAGCAGGTTCGAGCGAAAATGTCCGGCGGCAGTCGCCTGTTTGCCGTCTTGTACACTCCGTATGCCCATGCACTTTTCCGTCTGGCAAACTGGCTGGGCATTCGCAAAGGTGTTCTGCCGTCGACATTTGTTACGGAAACTGAACTGAACTCGATGCTGAAGCTTTCCGGTCTGGAAGCGGTGCGAGTTCGTCCAGCGATCTTCTTACCATTCTGGATCCCGTTGATCAGTTGGATTTTGAATACAGTGCTGCCTGCCGTTCCGTTGATCAATCGATTTGCCATGGCATGGCTGGTCGTTGTCAGAGCTGTGCAATTGCCGCAGACAGCACCATCGCTGTCGATCATCATTCCGGCTCGAAATGAACGAGGCAATCTGGAAGCCGCGTTGCAGAGGATGCCAACGTTTGCCACTTCGAATGTGGAAATTATTTTCGTCGAAGGGAACTCGACGGACGGCACATGGGAAGAGATTCAACGACTCGTCAAAGTTTATGGACACCGCTGGAAACTCTCGTCGTATCAGCAGTTGGGACGAGGAAAGAACGATGCGGTGCGTGTTGGCTTTGCGAAAGCGACCGGTGATTTGCTGACGATTCTGGACGCGGATCTGACGATGCCTCCAGAGTTGCTGCCGCGGTTTTATGATGCGTGGCGGCAGGGGCACGGCGGCTTTATCAACGGGAATCGGCTCGTGTATCCCATGGAAGATGCGGCCATGCGGCATCTGAATTTGCTGGGCAACAAGTTCTTTGCCAAAGCACTCAGTTACGTGCTGGGAATTCGTGTCGGAGATAGCCTTTGTGGGACCAAATTGCTGGCTCGCCGAGACTACGAGCGACTGGTGCAGTGGCGAGCAATCTTCGGGGAGTTTGATCCGTTTGGAGATTTTGAACTTCTCTTTGCCGCATCTGAGCTGGCGTTAGGAATCGTGGATTTGCCGATTCGATATCGTGAGCGAACCTATGGCACGACAAACATCTCCCGCTTTCGGGATGGCTGGCTGTTGCTGAAGATGACGGTCTATGGATTCTGCCGACTCCGTTTGGGACGCGGGTAATGAGTGGTCTTGACGATCATGGTCTGGATGATCCCAGTCGCGGCCCGGAGCTGGCGAGGATTATCCGTCAGAAGAAGGGACTTAATCTTTGGTATCGTGAAATCTATCAGCATTACATTTCGGTGCTGTCGCGGTGTCCGCACGATGGCCTGGCTATGGAACTGGGATCGGGAGGTGGGTTTGCTCAGGAAGTCATCCCGGAACTGATGACTGCCGACGTGCTTCCGTACGAGACAGTGGATCTTGTGTTTGACGCCTGTGAGATGCCGTTCGGGGATCACTCCGTTCGGTTTCTTGGAATGCTGAACGTCTTTCACCACATTCCCGATGTGGAAAGATTTTTGGCAGAATGCCAGCGATGTCTTAAGCCCGGAGGACGTGTTTTGATTGTCGATCAACATCCGGGTTGGTTCAGTCATTGGATTCTGAAGTATGCTCATCATGAGCCTTACCAGCCGGATGCAACCACCTGGAGCTTTCCATCAAGCGGACCGTTGTCCGGAGCTAACGGAGCATTGGCGTGGATCGTGTTTATGCGTGATCGCGAATTGTTCCAACGAAGATTCCCCGGGCTTCACGTCGAGTCCTTGCGACCTCACACGCCATTGCGATACTGGCTAAGCGGTGGCCTGAAATCGTGGACGCTGCTTCCGGCATGGCTCTGGAAACCAGCCAGCATTTTTGATCATTCATTGGCCCGCTTGTTTCCGGGGGCGGGAAGCTTTATGAATATCGAATTGGTGCGGCGTGATGATCAGTGAAGTAACCAGTGATTTATCAGGGCTGAAAAGTTGGGTTCGCTTTATCAGCAGGAACTCGCTAGCGTCCGGTTCTTGACCGTGAGCTAGCGCCCAGCGGCTAATGCCGGCTGAAGCCAGCACTACGAGTTGCTCAGTATCCCCAGTACATGACTTGTGATCGTCAGAAATCAGGACTCGCTCGTGAGCAACCAGCCCTCACTTAAAACGCACTACGATGTCGTGATTATCGGCAGCGGGCACAATGGTTTGGTAGCGGCCGCTTATCTTGCCGGTGCTGGAAAGTCGGTGTTGGTCCTGGAACGCAACGATTATCCAGGCGGTGCCACCACGTCTCATCGCGTCTTCCCGGATTATGACGCGCAGTTGTCACGATATGCGTATCTGATTTCGTTGTTACCCGAACAGATTCTTCGAGAACTGGATTTGTCGTTCGAGACACGTCGACGACGAACAGCCTCCTTTACGCCGTACACAGATCAGCACGGGATTGCGCGCGGACTGGTCCTTTCCAATGTTGACGAGCAGCGTTCTCGATCGTCGATGTTTGAGCTGACCGGCAGTGAGCAGGCGTGGAGTAACTATCAGCAATTATTGTCACTCGAAACCACGATGGCCAAAATCGCCTGGCCAACGATGCTGCAGCCACTGAAATCTCGCCGTGAATTTGAACAGAGTCTGATCACTGCTGAGCAAAAAGAAGCCTGGCGATCATTTGTGGAGCGACCGCTCGGTGAAGTGATCGAACGATACGCCGAGCACGACGTGCTGCGCGGATTGCTGATGACCGACGGCAAGATTGGGGTGTTTACTGATCCGCATGATGAATCACTGCTGCAGAATCGCTGCTTTCTGTATCACGTGATTGGCAATGAGACCGGGGAGTGGCGAGTTCCCGTCGGAGGCATGAAGTCACTGGTGGGCGCACTGGTTGCTCGTTGCATTACACGAGGCGTCCGGATTGCGACATCAGCACCTGCTCAACGAATTGCCCTGAGTGCGGGTAGCCATACGGTCGAGTATCTGCAGGACGACAAAGTGTGCCACGTGGATGCGGACGTTGTGCTGGTGAATGCCGGTCCCAAAACCTTTGCAAAACTGCTGGGGGAGTCATGGAATCCGTCCCCTGCAGACGAAGGCTCCGTGATCAAGATGAACATGCTGCTGCGTCGACTGCCGAAAGTGAAAGCACACGGAGTGAGTTCTGAAGAAGCCTTCGCAGGATCGTTTCATATCGATGAAGGCTACCAGCAGATGCGTGAGTCGCATCGAACAGCATCGGCAGCAGAACTTCCGGATCCCGCGCCCGGTGAGATGTACTGTCACACGTTAACGGACGACTCGATTCTATCGCCGGAATTACGTCAACAGGGATATCACACGCTCACCTTGTTTGGCCTCGATATGCCCTATCGCCTGTTCGCTCATGATCACGATACCCGGCGTGAGCAGGTGAAGCGACTCTATCTGGCGGGCCTGAATCGCATTTGTGCAGAGCCGTTCGAAGACTGCCTGGCTCGGGACAAAGATGGGAACTTATGCATCGAAATCAAAACACCGCAGGATCTTGAACGAGACGTCGATCTGGATCTTGGTAATATCTTTCATAATGCTCTGTCGTGGTTCTTTACCGATGATCCTGAGCAGGTTGGAAAATGGGGCGTCGAAACTCATCATCCGAGGATTTTTCGAGCTGGCTCTTCTGCAATTCGCGGGGGCGCAGTGAGTGGAATCCCGGGACGCAATGCGGCGATGTGTGTGTTGGAGTTGGATCGCTGACGGTTCTATGGCGGACTTGATTCGGATTCGAGACCGTTAAACGAAGTGTTCACAAAATAAAGGTGATTCGATGCGACTCAAAATTCTTTGTACTTTTATCGTGACTGTACTGTTGCCGATCCTGCCTGGATCCACCGCGGAATGCGGCGAATTTCGCTCCGGAGCAGCGATGCGAATCATCACGCCGGATCCGCTGCTACCGGTCTCCGGAGGTGTTGGCGAGCCGCAGGCTACGACTGAGAAGCGGGGCGAGCTGACGGCCCGGGCCATGGTGTTCAGTGATGGGACAACGACGATTGCCGTTGTCGGAATTGATGTGCTCGGATTCCCGTCAGTCCTCGGGGATCGTGTTCGCAAGCTGGTGCCTCGCCTGCCTGCCGAGAATATTCTGATCGGCGCGACACATACTCATAGCGCGCCGGACTGTTATGGGTTTCCTTTGCCTTCCGGGAAGTTCACTGGGGATCTGAACTTTATGCAGAGCGTCTGCGAGAAAGCGGCGGAGGCGGTGAATGAAGCGATTGATAAACTTCAGCCGGCCATCTTGAAGACAGCAGTCGACAAGGCCGCTGAAGGGATTGCTTACAACTATTACGCTCCGCAGTTGTACGATCGACGCATGGGAGTGATGCAGACAGTTGGCGCGGATGGCACGGTGATTGGGACGCTGGTGAATTATGCGATCCATCCGGAAGTTCTGGGCAGTGATGTCGGGATTATTAGTCCGGACTGCATTGGGCCGATGTACGATCAGATCGAACAGAAGCTTGGCGGTGTTGCGGTCTTCATGAACAGCGCGCAGGGAGGAATGGTTACGGCAGACAATCGGGATCTTTCCCAGCCGGGCGATATTCGCAATGCCGTCTGGCCGGATCTGCGATCATGGACCGAATGTCTGCGAATTGGTCACCTGATGGCTGACGAGGCGGAGCGGATCATCGGTAAAGCAGATGCTCAGAAAGAGCCGGCTGTTGCCAACCTCGCAAGGCGTATCGAGTTCCCCGTAGAGTCGGCGATGATGCGGGCCATTGTCGCCGCGTCACCGTTGAAGTATCCATATACAGATGACTTCCGGATTTCAGTTCAGGTCAATCTGCTGACGATCGGGAAAGCTCAGGTGCTGACAATTCCGGGAGAAGCGTTGCCGAATATCGGTTTCTATTTGAAGCGGAAAATGAAGGGGGAACACAACTTCTTGTTTGGTCTGACCAACGATGCGTTTGGCTATATCCTGACCAAAGTCGATTACGAGAGTTTCGATCGATACTCCTACGTTTCACGAACGAGTCTGGGTGAAATGACGGGCGAGCTCCTGATGGAGAATGCTCTGCAGATGATTGAACAGCCTTGAAACATCCTTATCTCTGCACCAACGGGTAATGCCAATTGAAATGTGCAGGTGCGGTTTTTGTTGCACTTCGTTCGATCCCCAGATGCATTCTCTGTCGTGTTACTCGGCAATTCGTTCATTTTTTGTGGCTGTGCCGTCTTGTTCTACGGACGCTCTTGCACATCCTGCGTTAGAGTCGTAACTTTGTAAGTCCTGTCTTTGCCAGTGTTTTGTCGGATCATGGCAAGATCAGTCAATGTGGCCCGTCTTTTCCTTAAAATCGTCGGGTATTTCTCCTGAGTTTTGCGGAGAAGTCCTCTGACCGATTTCGATGATCTGAAAAGTCCTATCCCGTCTTTTGAGCAATCCGCGATGCCGGAACAGCCTGATTCTACTGTTGATGTCGCCGACGACGAGGAGATTGATTCGTCGTTGCTGGAGGCGTTTCAGGCGAGTCAGAAAAAAACACAGAGGCGGAACTCGGTCCTCAATGAGGTTCAGCAGCGAGCGGCTCAGAAAACTCGCCGTCGGAAACCGCCGACGTGGGCGATGAAAATTGCGGCGGCGTTTCAGGCCAGCAAACTCTTTGTTCGTGTCACTCTGCCGCATTGGTTGAAGTCGCATCGGGAAGAAATCAAGACAGCGGGAATCAGCACGGCCGTTCATGGGCTTGTGCTCGTGATCATGGCATCGCTGTTGCTTCCGGGCACCTCGGAGAATGTCGAGCTGCAATTAATCATCGACAATTTCAAAGACGAATTGGTTGAGCAGCCAGTTGAGCTGGCTGAGATTGTGCAGCCAAAGGATATTGTCGATCTGAACGTTAACAGCACGATGCAGCAGATGCTCGCCGAGCTTGATAAGGGGCAACATCGACTGCAGGTTGATTCGAATGAGGAAAAAGAACTGACGCTGCCCCTGGAAGAGTTTGTCGACATTTCTGATATCCCATTTGTAAAGGGACATTTCGGAGGTCGATCTGATGCCGGACGACGTGCTGCGGTCTCGTTGTATGGTGGTAATGCGGAAAGCGAACAGGCCGTCAGTCTCGGATTAAAGTGGCTGGCTTCGATTCAGCGTGTTGATGGTTCGTGGAACTTTGCAGAAATCGGTGATGCAGGCCAGCCCGGCGATCTGACAACCACGGATATGGGCGCGACGTCCATGGCGTTGCTGTGTTTTCTCGGCGCCGGTCATACTCATATGAAGGCCGGCCCTTTCAAAGACAACGTGCTGAAAGGTCTGACGTACCTCCATCAGAATGCTGAGCGAGGAGCGATGGGCGCTGATTTGCGAGTGAGCAGCCAGGGGAATTCCGGGATGTATGTCCAGGGAATCGCAACGATTTGTCTTTGCGAAGCGGCCGCGATGGAGAAGGATGATAAAGAGCTTCGAAAACTGGCAGGAGACGCGATTAAGTTTATTGAGAAGGCTCAGAATCGAGTTGATGGCGGTTGGAGATATCAGCCCGGGCAGGAAGGCGACACGTCTGTTGTTGGCTGGCAGGTGATGGCTTTGCAAAGTGCAAAAGCCGGCCGCATTAAAGTTCAGAGTGACACTGTTCGCGATGTGAAAGAGTTTCTGAACTCGGCGCAAGTTGCAGGCGGGGCGCAGTATGCATACATGCCAGGTCAGGGCGCCAAAGATTCGATGACGGCTGTAGGACTGCTGTGCAGGATATATCTTGGCTGGAAGCGAGAGAACCCGGCGTTGAAGGCGGGCGTTGAACATCTTTCCAAAGTGGGACCTCAACCAGGACGCATTTATTACAACTACTATGCGACTCAGGTTCTGCATCATTGGGGCGGGGATCTTTGGGATCAATGGAACCTCAGGATGCGAGATGAGCTGGTATCGACTCAGGTGAAGTCTGGTCCTGGCGCAGGCAGTTGGGATTTTCGAGACGACCATGGTTCACAGGCAGGTCGGCTCTATCAGACAACTTTGAGCCTGCTTACGCTGGAAGTCTATTATCGCCATTTGCCGATCTATCAGCGGTTTGACGAAAACGAGGCGGCTGACGCCGCCGTCCCGGAAAAAGCCAAAGGCAATTAATCTCCGTTGAGTTGTGTCCCGAAGAAAATCACAGCGTTGAGTCATCCACGGAGATGTTTTTTCACGCGAAGACGCGAAGGAAACAAGAATCGCGTTGGTTGTGCGTTATGGGAACGTGGGTGTTGCTCAGGGCTGCATACCCCTGAATAGTTTTTTTGCTGGAGCATGGCTTCCTTTGGTCTCTTTGCGTCCTGGCGTCTTTGCGTGAGATGTTTTTTTCACGCGAAGGCGCGAAGCCGCAAAGGGAACAAGAATCGCGTTGGTTGTGCGTCATGGGAACGTGGGTGTTGCTCAAAGCTGCGTACCCCTGAATTGTTTTTTTGCTGGAGCATGGCTTCCTTTGGTCTCTTTGCGTCCTGGCGTCTTTGCGTGAGATGTTTTTTTTCACGCGAAGGCGCGAAGCCGCAAAGGGAACAAGAATCGCATTGGTTGTGCGTCATGGGAACGTGGGTGTTGCTCAGGGCTGCATACCCCTGAATTGTTTTTTTGCTGGAGCATGGCTGCCTTTGGTCTCTTTGCGTCCTTGCGTCTTTGCGTGAGATGTTTTTTCACGCGAAGGCACTAAGGCGCGAAGGAAACAAGAATCGCATTGGTTGTGCGTCATGGCAACGTGGGCGTTATTCAAGACGTCAGTTCCCTCTGTTTCATTGTTGTCCGAGCGGTTCTGAATTGATTCTCTTCGTGTGAGTCGGACCTGAATATCTGAACGGTCATGGCATAAGTTGTCGTGATCGCTGACAGATGAGGCTTCACAGGGTATGTTGCGGAGGTCCCAGCATCGCCTCAACATACAGGACCTCATTTATTATGGCTGATTCCGCTTCCTCGCCGACAACTCCACACGGATCCGGTGGTCACGTCAAAATTGTGATTGGCCTTGTGATCGGGCTGATCCTTGGCATCGCAGGCAACTGCCTGCAGAAGCCGGATCTGGGTGGTGGCTGGGTTCAAAAGGCATTCGGGGGCATCGTGGGCTTCGTCGATCGCAGCCTGCCGAAGTCGGAAGCCAGTGAGCCCGAAGGTGCGGCAAGAGGTCGAGCTGTCGCGTTCGTAGTTTCGGTGGCCGAACCGATCGGCAAACTGTTTCTTCGCATAATGCAGATGATGGTTTTACCGCTGGTGTTTTCTGCACTCTATCTGGCGGTCGTCGATGTCGGAGATCTTCGCAAGCTGGGCCGCATTGGATTGGTCACGTTGTTTTACACTGGCATACTGTCGATCTCGGCAGTCCTGATTGGAGTGACTCTTGTCAATGTTGTGCAGCCGGGAAAGACGATCTCGGATGACGTCCGGACAACTTTGACGGAGAAGTATGCGGCTAAGGCGACAGAGGGCGTTGCGAAAGCAGACGCCGCGAAAACACTCGGGCAGACGCTTGTGGACTTATTGCCGGAGAATCCCGTGCAGGAAATGGTCGGAGCGGTCGACGGGTCGTCCAAAGGGAACGGCATGCTGGCCGTCATGTTCTTTGCCCTTTTGTGTGGCATCGCGGCTACGACCAAACTATCTGAGACGGCCACGTTGACTTCGGTCATGCGCGGGATGTATGAAATCTCCATGACCATCATAGGCTGGGCTCTGAAGCTGGCCCCATTGGGAGCCGGCTGCCTGGTTTTTGTGGTCTCGACACAGATGGGCACCGATGTTTTGCGAGCCTTGGCGGCGTTTGTTGGAGTCGTACTGGGCGGGCTCGCGATTCATCTGATCGTCGTCTATTCCACAGTACTGCGACTCTTTGGTCGTCGATCGCCCGTGGAATTCTTTCGCAGCATATCTGATGCGATGTTTGTGGCGTTCAGCACGTCCTCATCGAGTGCCACGCTGTCCACGTCTTTGAAGGTTGCTCAGGAAGAACTCAAGTTGCGCCCCGAAACGTCGAACTTTGTCTTGACCGTTGGAGCGACAGGCAATCAAAACGGCACGGCCTTGTTTGAAGGCGTGGTTGTGTTGTTTCTGGCTCAGGTGTTTGGCGTGGACCTCACGCTCGGGCAGCAGTTCACCGTTGTGTTGATGTCGGTGCTGGCCGGAGTTGGCACAGCCGGTGTTCCTGGTGGCTCGATCCCACTGATCATTGTTGTTTTGAAGTCTGTCGGAGTTCCAGCGGACGGAATCGCGATTATTCTGGGAGTCGACCGTTTGCTGGATATGTCACGCACGCTGGTCAACGTCGTGGGAGACCTCGTCGTGGCGACCTGTGTTGATGCATCAACACCGCAGCAACGATAGCCACCATTTTTGGACTGCGACACACCGCTGTTCCGGCCTCCAGCATCGCTCCAATTCCGAAAGTCCGGACCATGAATCTGCGATTGATAAAGCTCTTCACGTTCCTCAGCCTGTTATTGTCGGCCACTGCATTACTCGGGCAGACATCAGAACCCGTTGTCGTCGTGGTCCCCTCAGCGCCGGTCGCTGCAGACGTTGCCACGCTGATCGAGAAATCTCGAGTGGAATGGAGCGTTCCAGGACTGTCCGTGGCGATCGTGAAAGACGGGCAGGTGTTTTTGTCGAGCGGTTTTGGAGTTCGTGAGTTCGGCAAAACGGAAGTCGTCGATGGAGACACGTTATTTGCGATCGCATCGAACTCAAAAGCCTTCACGGCCGCGGCCATTGCAATGCTTGATGAAGAGGGAAAGCTGAAATGGTCGGACCGAGTCCAGCAGCATCTGCCCTGGCTGGAGTTGTACGATCGATATGTTTCGACGGAGCTACGCGTTGATGATCTGCTGTGTCATCGCAGCGGACTTGGAACATTCAGCGGTGATCTGCTTTGGTGGGGTACACCGTATACGCCGGAAGATGTTTTGCGGCGAGCACGGCATTTGTCAGTGAAGGGGCCGTTTCGTGCCTCCTATGGCTATTCGAATCTGATGTATCTGGCCGCTGGTGAGGTGATTCATAAAGCCAGCGGACAGACATGGCAGAGTTTTGTCGAACAGAGAATTCTGCAGCCTGTCGGGATGGATCGATCGGTCACATCAATCAAGGCTCTGGATGCGAAAGGAAACTTCGCAACGCCTCATAAGTCGCTGGTTGAAGGCGTGAAAACGATCCCATGGTACAACTGGGACACGATGGCCGCGGCGGGCGGGATTATTTCCAGTTCGAACGACATGGCGAAGTGGGTGCGAGTGCAGTTGGATCGAGGTCGCATTGATGATTCACGCCGGTTGTTTTCGGAGACTTCCTCATTTCGCATGTGGTCACCACACACGATTATCCCTCTGAACGCCGCCGCACAGAAACGTTCGCCGACAACTCATTTTCGCGCCTATGGCCTCGGCTGGAACCTGGCGGACTACAAAGGTCGGATGCTGGTTTCTCATGGCGGCGGTTACGACGGGATGTATTCGCAGGTGATGCTGGTTCCGGAAGAAAAACTAGGGATCGTGGTGTTGACGAACAGCATGACCGGTCTTCCCTCAGCGCTGGCCAATACGATTGTTGACGAGTTTCTGGGCGGAGAAAAACGTCCGTCGCTTTTGGAGGGGTTGGAACGCGATCGAAAGGATCGGGAGGCGTTCTCTAAACGCGTGAGTGACGTGACTGCTCAAAAGGTCGCGGA
>CAIXQV010000984.1 GCA_903921605.1 uncultured Planctomycetaceae bacterium
ACACATGACAAATCCTTCTGCAGAGTTCGCGCTACAGACACCGTCCGAAGAAAGGCTGGCTGAAGAAGCGCGGCCGCAGGCTGTTACGCCGCTGACGTTGATCCGGTTTCTGATGGGGCGGCGGTCTGCGATTCTGGATGTCGCGGCGAGTCCTCATGCGTTGGCGCTGGGTGGTGTGCTGGTTCTCTCGGCGGGATTCGCTCGAGAATACGACGGTGAAGATCTGCTGCATGAACCGTGGCATCTGCTGATTCCTCATGGTGCGTCGCTGCTGACAGCGTTCCTGTTGTATATGCTGGTTCGCTTGACGGGAATCGGGAAGAATCAGCATCTTCCGACGTTCTTTCGCGGCTTCCCGATGTTTCTCCGACTGTACTGGATGACGGCACCGCTCGCGTGGCTTTATGCCATTCCCTTTGAACGCTGGATGAGCCCGGGCGATGCAACGCTCTGGAACCTGCGACTGCTGGGAATCGTTTCTGTCTGGCGAGTTGTGCTCATGATTCGCGTCATCAGTGTGGTTTACGGGGCCGCCCCACTCTGGCGAGTGATCTCAACGGTGCTGCTGTTTGGCGATGCGGTGATGTTGATCGCGATTCGGTTCGTGCCGGTGCCGGTGCTGAACCTGATGGGCGGCGTTCGGATGACCGAAAGCGAACAGCTCCTGCAGACCACAACTTTTCTCCTGCAGATTGTCGGCTTCCCTTCGCTGTTTATCCTGCTGATCATGACTCTGGTCCCGACAGCGAAACCGTGGACGCGAATGACATTTTCACAGCCCAGCCGAGTGCATGGAACGACATGGTTGTTGGCTGCAATATCGATCCTGATCTGGCGGTTCATCCTGCCTGTGACTCAGCCGGAGCAACAACGACGACGCGTGGCCGAACAATTGATCATGGCACAAGACTTTCCTGCTGCGTTCATGTTCATGTCGAAGCATGATCAAGCCGACTTTCCGCCGCACTGGAGCCCGCCACCGCATGTGGCTCAACCCAATCCAGTGCCGCCGATCAATGATCTGATCGAAGTTTTGATCCAGGAATCTCCGACGGAATGGGTCCGCGCAATTTTCATTGAGAAATTCCGCAACACCACTGAACAAACTCTGACTCGGTATGGCTTTGTCAGTGACGAGCGGCTTTCGTCCACGCTTAGAATCCTTGACCGTCTGCCGCTTTCAGAATGGTTGCCGAATGATGAGTGGCGCAGGGCGGAAGCGGTCGGGTTTCTTCGACAGCTTTCCAGTAATTCCAACCGAGCTCCGTCTGAGTCGGATAAGGCCTGCCTGCTGCGCATTCTGGACAAGTTGCCGCCGCAGGCCACGACTGAGAATCAACCCACAGATCCGCAACCGCTGGATGAAGCGAAAAGCGAATAGCGGTGCTCTGTAATTTGACACTGGAATCGGTGTGGCGGTTTAAACGCTTGTCACGCCATGCGAATGACTGGGTTTCCATTTTGTAACGACCGCTTAACACTGGAACAGGCAAGTCGTTTCTATCCCCGCACAATCGCGCGGGTGTTGCTGGGAAACAACAGGACTCAAAGATTTTCCGTAGATCCCCCCGCGCTCTGCAGTTAGCTTCGTGCGGTACTGATCAGTTGAACCTCCCCAGGTTCCGCGCGATGGATCAGCATGTACGTCTGAGTTTTTCGGGCCCTCCCACCATCGGGCCGTCCCTGTTCTTCAATGTGGTGAGTGAGTCAGAAAGCAGATTCGACGTGGCTTCCAAAGACCTCCAAATTACACGGACTCAGTCGACCCGACTTATTACGTCTCCAGAAGCCTCGGCAACTTCTGTGGGAGTTTCAGCCGCTAATCCTGTCGAGATTGTTGCCGGAGCCCTGAAGCGACAGTGGCTGCGTCTGCTGGTGGCAACACTTGTCAGCGCGGGGGTTGCCTGGGCGATTGCAACCAGCTTTGCAACTCAAAAGGTAACCTCGCGGCTCACGTTGTCCTCGCAGTCGCTCCCGGCGACAAGCCAGAACGTCTACACCGCGCCGAACCCGAACGTGGCCGCGATGATGCTGAAGTCACCCAGAATTCTGCAAGCCGTGGTTGAACGACACAATCTACCGCCGGCTCACATACTCGCGAGGATGATCAATCCCCTTCCAAATCTCGCAACCTCCAGCATCGAAGTGGCACTCGTTCAGACCGATACGGACAAAGCCATCGCCATTCTGGATGATGTTGCCGGTGAACTCGTCAAGTCAATCGCTTCGGATCGCAAAGAAACACTCACGGAACACGCCGGATAACACGTGGCCAACGTTGCTCAATCTTTCGCGCTGCATGTTCTGCAACGCCCGGTGCCGCACCGAGCAGATAAACAGTGCCACCACTCTTTGTTTCATTCAGAGCATGGAAAAGTGCTGGGACAAGATCTGACCCCGCCACACGTTCAGGCAGCGGATCTCGGAAGATTCGCGACGCGGTCACCAATGGCCATCCATCGGCTACGACAAGGGAAGCAGAACGATACGCTTCTCGCAACGCCTCATTGGTCTGCAACTGAACCGCGTGATCCAGATTGGGAGTGACCACGTATCGACAGGCCCGCTCCTTTTGACTAATCCAGGATCTGAGGCGATTGATCGCCTGATCCATGGTGACTCGATCAATGCGGATGCCAAAAATGGCCGACCGATCCTGCTCCCCGGACATCATGCTGCCCCATCGCCATTGAGCACGGCCGGAAACGTCTTGAGAATGATCGCAAGGTCAGTCTTGAGGCTACGACGGCGGATGTATTCCAGGTCCAATTTCACCTGATTAGGGAACGCCAGCTTGCTGCGTCCAGACACCTGCCAGATACACGTCAGCCCCGGCTTGACCGCCAAACGCTGAAAATCATAGGCAGAGTACAATGCCACTTCGCTGGGGAGTGGTGGTCTTGGCCCGACGATGCTCATTTCCCCACGCAGCACGTTGATCAGCTGAGGAAGTTCATCAACGCTGAATCTCCTCAGAATTCTCCCTGGGGGCGTAATGCGAGGATCATTCATGATCTTGAAAGTTCGCTGATCAGCGTGTTCATTCTTATCGATCAGTGTATTTCGCACCGCTTCCGCATCCACAATCATGGATCGGAACTTAAAGCAACGAAACTCTCTCCCCTTTTTGCCGACACGGACCTGGCTGAACAAAACAGGCCCACCGTCGTAGAGTTTAACCGCGAGTGCAGTGACCAGAATGATCGGCGACAGAATCAGAATTGCTGTCAAACTGATGCAGATATCGATTGCCCGCTTACACACGACATACAGAGCATCTTCTCGAGAGCTGTGAACATTCAGTGGTAACACATTGATCGACGTTGGAGCGGGCTTGATGAGCTCAGTAAACGGTTGAGCGGAGTAGGCTCGATCCGCTGAAGGCTCAAAATCGGATGCGGAGAACCGTTGTATGAGTACGTCGAATCTCTGCTCTGGCATCATGGATGCCGAGCTATCAGGAGATTCAATAGAGATCGCAACTTCCGACATCGCCGAGATTCTTAAGCTGGGAAGAAAACACCCACGACCTCAACTGCAAATGGCAAGTCGCGGACCAAATCTGATTGGACTCACGTAAAGACGCGTTGTCATTCCCTGGAGGATCCCGCTGACAAGACATGTCCCCTTAATCCCAAAAAGCATTTAGCCTTCATCCAGAGCACAAGTCTGGGTGCGATGTACGCAGGTCACTGATCCGATGGAACTCGCCCATTCATTGGTGTTTACCGGGATTCCACCGTAGATTCGGGATCGTCTTGCGAGACAGAGAATGGTCTGGACAAACTGTGATGCAGAGAAGCCACAGATTCGGTTGTCGACTGCTCATGTTTTCTTTCGCCAAATGTCAATCCCAGCGTTGGCAAAGCGAATATTGTTTCAGTTGCTTTACACCCTGATGCGGCATTTTGACAACGTGAATGATCAAAGGGACAAGGATACTGAATCGATCTTCAGTAGTGATCATCGTTCGAGAATCGATTGAACGACGGCTGGCTTACAGATCGAACGAACGCCTTTGGATCGCGAACGTCGCCCCGTATCGACGACAGGCGAATGAAGCACAAAAGCCTGACAAGATTGGGGCTCGGGACTGTGAGTGCCTTTCCGGAATGCTGCCTGTTTGCTCCCGATGCGGCACTTCCGTAAAGTGTTGAGCGGTATTCCACCTCGTCGGGTTTGGTTGAAACATGATTGAGTTGGGATGGCTCAACCAATGCCTACCGGGATTCCGGTGTCTGACGCCCTCGTGTTAACCCGAATTCTTTCCCACACTGAATCACGTTATGAAATCGATCGATTGCTTGAAGATTGGCACACCTCTTTGCCTGATCTTGTTGACTTGTTTTCTTTGCCCGCTGGATCTCGTTGAGGCGGCTGAAAAATTTGAGGCCGATCTCATCGTGTATGGCGGGACTTCTTCGGGAGTCATTGCTGCGGTTCAAGCGAAGAAAATGGGCAAGACGGTGATTGTTGTTGGCCCGGACAAGCATCTGGGAGGTCTCTCCAGTGGTGGCCTTGGCTTCACGGATACCGGCAACAAAGCTGTCATCGGAGGGTTGTCACGAGATTTCTATCACCGGCTGTGGAAGAAGTATCAACAGCCAGAAACATGGCGCTGGCAGAAGCAGTCCGACTACGGCAACAAGGGGCAGGGCACGCCGGCGATAGACGGTGAGAATCGCACAATGTGGATCTTTGAGCCACATGTGGCCGAAAGTGTTTTTGAGGACTACATCAAAGAATTTCAGATTCCCGTCTACCGTAACGAATGGCTGGATCGCGAAAAGGGAGTTCTCAAGGAAGATGCTCGAATCACCAGCATCACGATGTTATCCGGCAAGACCTTTAGCGGCCGGATGTTTATCGACGCGACTTACGAAGGTGACCTGATGGCCGCCGCAGGTGTTTCGTACCATGTTGGGCGAGAAGCGAACTCTGTCTATGACGAAAACTGGAACGGCATTCAGACAGGCGTCCTGCATCATCGACATCACTTCGGTGCACTGAAGTCCAAAATCAGTCCGTAT
Organism: uncultured Planctomycetaceae bacterium; assembly: GCA_903921605.1. Next base: position 5,031 of record CAIXQV010000984.1, read on the forward strand.
GTGATTCCGGGAGATCCTTCTTCGGGCGTTCTGCCAAAAATCAGCACGGAACCTCCCGGTGAATATGGTGCAGGCGACAAACGAATTCAGGCCTACTGCTATCGCTGGTGCGCCACCGACCATACGGAGAATCGAATTCCGTTCCCGAGGCCTGAAGGCTACAACCCAAAGCAGTACGAACTGCTGGTCAGAGTTTATGAGGCCGGTTGGAAGGAGACGTTCGATAAGTTCGATCCGATTCCGAACCACAAAACAGACACGAACAATCATGGTCCGTTCAGCACCGACAATATCGGGATGAACTACGACTATCCCGAAGCCAGCTATGAACGCCGCAAGGAGATTCTGGACGAGCATTGCCGGTATCAACAGGGATGGCTCTATTTTGTGGCCAATGATCCGCGAATCCCCAAAGACGTTCAGGAAAAAATGCAGAAATGGGGACTGCCGAAAGATGAGTTTGTGGACAACGGGCACTGGCCACATCAAATCTACGTGCGGGAAGCTCGCCGTATGATCGGTCAGTTCGTCATGACGGAGAACGAACTCACGAAGAAGAAGCCAACACCGGATTCCGTCGGCATGGGAAGTTACACGATCGATTCGCACAACGTGCAGCGCTATATCACACCGGATGGTTACGTGCAGAACGAAGGCGACATCGGCGTGGGGATTTCTCCGTATTCGATTGCTTACGGTTCACTAGTGCCGCAGAAGGGCCAGTGTGACAACCTGATGGTCAGCGTCTGTGTCAGCAGCTCTCATATTGCTTTCGGTTCGATTCGCATGGAGCCCGTCTTTATGATTCTTGGCCAAAGCGCGGCAACTGCGGCAGTGATGGCGATCGACAAAGATCTTGCGGTGCAACAAGTGCCTTACGCTGATCTGCGTGGGCAACTGTTGAAAGAGGGCCAGGTGCTAGAGTATACAGCCGTCGCGTCGGCCGGTGATGCAAAGGTGAAGATGTTTGTTGATCCGCGAAAGCTGAAAGGAATCGTTGTCGACGATGACGACGCAAAACTCATCGGCGACTGGAAGATCAGTAATGCGTCCGGATATTTCGTGGGCAATGGTTATCGTCACGAAGGAGCTGCTCAGGATGGTCAGGCCTCCGCCATCTTCGAAGCTCGACTACCATCAGCCGGAGTTTACGAGGTGCGAGTTTCCTGGCCACCGAATGCGAATCGTTCGTCAAAGGTGCAGATTCAGGTTGAGGCTTCAGAGGGAACGAAAACCATCATGATCAATCAGCAGTCCGCGCCGGATGCGGACGATCATTTTCAGTCTCTCGGGACCTTTTCCTTTGCTGCAGACAAATCGACGGCCGTCACGATCACGAACAAAGACGCCAACGGATATGTTGTAATTGATGCTGTCAAATGGCTGCCAAGGCCTTGAAGGAGTGCATTTCGACGATTCATGGACCGAAGAATTCAGCTCGCTGGCCAAATACTCGCCGTCATAAAGCTGCGTGTTGCCCATGTTTCGGAATCGCCGGGGTCTCGGTTATCAATGTAGCCGCCTCGTTCAGTCGAGACGAGTCCTTTCAGCTAGCCCAGCGCTGAAGAAACTCTGGGCTGATCCCCACTACAACTCACCCATGCGGCTTGAAAATGGCGGCTGATATTGGCAACACAAAGTGCGTCGAATAAGGCACATCTCGCGGAGCGAGATGGCTACATTGGTCGCCACATTATCTGCCTGCAGATTACAATTCACCCTATCTGCCGGAACTCGCGGGTACCTTTGGTTCCGGTCGGTTAGCTACGGACTCCCGGCTGTAACGTTATTCATCGTCAGCAGGCGTCGTGGCCGCGTCTTTGGGAATAAGCTTGTCCAGGATTCCATTCACAAAGGAACTGGAATTCTCTGTGCCATATTCGCGAGCGATCTCGATGGCTTCGTCGATGGCGACGGCGGCCGGAGTGCCCATTTTTGTCATCTCGTAAAGCCCCATCCGCAGGACATTGCGGTCCGTTGGAGGCATCCGCTCTACTCGCCAATTTACGGCAGTTTTTCGCAGCACTTCATCCAGTTGGTCACGGTTTGCGCAGACGCCACTGAACAGCATCCAGGCAAAATCGCGGAGCGGTGTTTCCGTGAATTGCTTGCGCATGTCGATCTGAATCCGGGTCTTGTCGGCGTCAGGATTCTGGTCCACAAGATACAACATTTGCAGCACAAAACGGCGTGCCTCAGATCGTCCAGCCATAGCGAATCAGGTATGCTAAAAAAACTCGCCGCCAATCTCAGATCGCGGCCTTTTCGTGTTAATCCGTCAAGATAGCACATCCATCCAGCCCCCACCACCGGAAGAGATCTGCTGATGAAGAACTCCCCACGCCTCTCAATTCTGATCACACTGATAGCCCTGTTTTCGCACGTCTCCACGCGAACGCCGGTTCACGCTGACCAGAAAACTCGGCCCAACGTCCTGTTTATCGCTGTCGACGACCTGAACCACTGGGTGGGACATCTCGGGCGGAATCGCCAGACAAAAACTCCCAATCTCGACCGGCTCGCCAAAATGGGAGTGACTTTCAGCAACGCACATTGTGCAGCACCAGTCTGTAATCCTTCGCGAACAGCGTTGTTGTCAGGAATGAGACCGGGATCGACCGGCGTTTATGACAACAACAATCCTTATGGAGGTTCCGTCACCGTTAAGCAGTCTCTGGTTACTCAGTTTAAAGAGCACGGATACGCAACGCTGGGGATGGGAAAGTTGTGGCACGG
>CAIXQV010000985.1 GCA_903921605.1 uncultured Planctomycetaceae bacterium
CCCGCCTTTGGCGTAAATCTGGAGTTCAGCGGACAGATCACGCTTTTTGTATTCGAGGTACAGCATTGCCGCTTCGATTGAGTTCGCATTGTCGTCGTGGGCGACCAGCATAAAAACCGGTGGGGCGTCGGCCGGGATGCTAAAATCGGCACGAAACTTTGACTTATCGTCATTGCTCAGGAAACCGCCCCCATAGATGAACACAAGGAAGTCAGGCCCGCGTGGATCGTCCAGATCGGGTTGCTGTGGATAGGTCCGACTACCGCGATCCCATGACACATGGCCGGCCAGATTCGCTCCGGCGGAGAAACCCAGCAAGCCAACTCGCTTCGGGTCGAGTTTCCATTCAGCAGCGTGATGCCTCACAAGGCCCAGAGCTCGCTCGGCATCCTGCACCGGCAATTCGAACATTTCTTTCTCGTCGCGTGTTGGCGTTCGATACTTCAACAACACGGCGGTGACACCCAACGAGTTGAGCCATTCGCAGACGTCTGTTCCTTCGTGAGCATACGACAAGAACATAAAGCCGCCGCCGGGGGCCACAATCACCGATGTACCGTTTGGCTCTTCGGGCCGAAAGACCGTGATTGTTGGATCACTCACATCAGTGATCCGGTTCGGCATGGCTCCTCCGTAAGACTGAATGAGTTTTACGGTTGCTTCAGACTTCGGCACCATGACCGTCGGCGGTCCGTCGGGCCAAAGCTTCAATGTGATCGGCTCTGCAGCCATCGTGCTATCCAACAGAAAGCACAACATCAAGAGGATCAGCAATTTAGTTTTCATTTTGCATAATTCCACGGAGTCATCTGGGCCTGACCGCCTTCATCTTGCCGTTAAACAATAACGCTCCTGGGTTACGCCAACCGCAGGCCAGCGGGCAGGGATTCACCCAAAATCAAACTGGCTTCTTCTCCTTCCAGCACGCCGCCATCCGCGATCAGCTGCAGAAGATGCTTTGAGATACTTGTCGGGCTTAGCTTGCTGATGATCCGATCACGCAGACTGGTGCTGATATCGCGAAAACGATCGTCTGTGCGACGACTCAATTGCATGATCGCAAGTTGCACGGCCGGTTGATTCAGATCTGAGGTCCGAAGCAACTGCTCAATCCAATCAGAAACACGCGAGACCGGTAAGACCAGATTCAGCGGACCATAAACTGGCACTCGTCCGCCGACTCTTCCCAGTGCCCAGATCAGTGCGGCCTGCACGGGTTCGAAGGCCGCTCGGTTCATCAGGTCAGCGATCATTTCGCCGAGTTCCAGCCGGACATTTTGTTCCAGCAACTCCAGAGATCCCAGCATTCTCCAGATCTCGGCGGCTTCATGATTTCCAGACGCGTACGGCGCGGCTTTTCCTCGCCCGGTCTGAGCCTGTCGAAACCGCTGCCGGATCGCTGGCAGAACTGTCGAAGCGATCTGGTTTTGTCGTCCGGCCGCAAGACCGCCCGAGATGCGTCGACAAAGTGTTCGCAGTTCCGCAAGACAGGCCGGTACAGAATGCACAAGCCGGCCGTTTGTGATCTTCCATGTTTCTTCAACACGCCAATCATCGGCCGCCATGCCGAATCCCGGTCGAAGACAAAAGCCGACAAGATTGAGCCATCGCGATTCATGCTGAGGACTACGGCGCCGACCGTCGTTCAGCTCTATCAACTCAGACCAGATCGCTCGCAGCAACGACGGTGGCCAGTCCGAGCGGGGCAGGGTGATGACTTCTGCAAGACGCTTCATGGCTTCATCAGGTCGAACATCACCGCCAGAACCGAAGATCGATTGCAGGACCACTGCAGCCGCTGAAATCATTTCCTGATCGACGATCCCGGACTGCTCAGCACGCCCGGTATGAGCAATCCGATCTGTCTCAGTGGCCGATCTCACATCAAATTGCAATTGCCAGCGACGAGTTCCATCGATCTGCTCGCACCACAATTCCATCGTGCCAATTTCGGTGAGCATCGCGGACAGTCGCGCATCAACGATTGCGTTATCACCGCGTTTGCGAGTCGTCAGAACGGTCCGAATTGGCGGCAGTGATGTTAGTTGTTCGGGATCAAACGGAATGATCTGGCCCGGCTTGTCGGTCAATCGAGTTCCCGAGACAAGAATCGGAAACTCCACTGGCTCTGAGGTGCGAACCTTGAAGGTACGATCGATCGGCGTTGGCTCCGCAGACGCTTCTGTTCCCGCCGAGACCAGACACAGTGCGGCGCGAGTTCCATCAGCCTGCTCGATGCCGATGTAATAGGTTCGCGCGAGTCCCGCGACGATCCGGATACCGACACCTCGCCGAACCATGCCGAAGTAGGCTGCTCCACGAGCGACGGCAAGATCCAGCCGATCATTTCGCAGCACCAACGGAGTCCATTCCACGGCTTCTTTTGATTCGCTAAGTGAGTACGGTCGAAACCAACGCTCCAGCGATTCGATCAGCCGAGTTCGCAACAACGGCGATGCGAAAAATCCTCCGTTAAACAGCACGACATCCGGTCGCGCGGCAAGAATTCTTTCTGAGGCAGAATGAGGACTGTCCGGGTCACTTACTGAAGCATGAGTCGTCAGGAATGCGGCAAGATATTTTGTGATCGCAGGATCGGCGGCGTAGGGCAGACCGAACTCCTGAAACCCGGATTGGCGACGAGTGGGCTTTTCGTCCAGATTGACAGAGGGCAGGAACCCTTCAAGGAATATGTTCAACACGGCTTCACGAGTCAGCTCGGCCTGCAACGAACCGCCGATCAGACGCGAACCGCCGCCCGCAATCACAACCGTATGTGATGCTGGAGCATTCTCACCCAGCAATATTTCTTTCGCATGCCGACACGCCGGAATCAGCATACTCCATTGACGAGCATCCAAACGTCCGCCACCCGCCAACTGAGGTTCCACAAAATGCGCTAGGGCCAGATCGAGGTTGTCACCTCCCAATAGCAAATGATCGCCTACGGCAACTCGATGAAACTGCAGACGCCCTTCGTCGCCGGCTCGAACATGGATCAGACTGAAGTCCGAAGTGCCGCCGCCAATATCACAAACCAGA
>CAIXQV010000986.1 GCA_903921605.1 uncultured Planctomycetaceae bacterium
GGATCCTTCCGTCGGCAATCTGTCAGATGAAGATCGTCGTTGGGTTTCCAAAGCGATCCATGAGCAACCTCAACTGGCGTCTCAGATCGCTTACGAGCGCAGCCACACTGGGTTCACTCGGACAATTACAGTCAAGCTGGAGGATATTCAGCGACTGTACGTCAGCCGTCGTTGATCCTCCTACGGTGGAGTTGGCCCCTGAGGGAATGCTCGCGATGAGCTGTTGTCAGTTCGAAGGCAACTTTGTGAAGCCTTCCTGATGCAAGTGGCCCCGATCAGATCTGCCCCTCAAGACAAACGACCATTCGTCTGTTTTTCGCAGGGACAGCCGCATCGGTTTAGAGCTCTGTGGGTTTAAAGCAAGCGGGGTCCAGTCAGAGCGAGTTTGAGAGATCTACCCACAGAATCCGGAACTTGCCCTTCAGCCGATTTTTGAGGACTGACACCTTGCAGCCTCCCATCCCCTACGGTGAAGAGTTCGTGAGGCATCTGACTACACTGAGCAGGCAGACTCCTTTCAACTACAAGGACCTGCAGCAGATCAAAGCGATGAACCGTGAGGATCTGGCGGAGCGATTGAAATCTGAGTGCCCGCAGATCGCTGAGTTTGTGCTTTTGAACTCAGCACGGGATGTCGCCGAACGAGTTCATCAGAAAAGGATAGAACTTGCGGCGGCCTCAACGCGTAGCTCCGGGGTTCACGGAGCGGCTTCGTTGTTGGAGTTTGTCGTTCAACTGTTTTCTGCCACAGTTTAACGAGGCCCCGCTTGGGGGTAATCAGTTGCCTCGCCGTTGTTGCATCGATACCGTACCCGTTTGATTTCCCACTCAAGTGCTGCGATTCGCGGCCTTGGTACAGAACGGTCCATTACGGAGCAGTGAAAACGTGCGTCAGGTGAATCGCTGGATATTATTGGTTGCGGCCATACTGCAAATTGCCGCAAGTGGAGAATTGATGGCTCAGGGGCCGTCGAAGGAACTCGCCATCAAGCTGATGTCGCTGCCTCCTCGTCCTAAACGTCCGGATCTTCCGCCCAGCCAACTTCCATTGCAGTTTATTCAAAGCGAACGCGTTGGCTTTCTGGGGAACTCCTCCGCAGAACGAATGAACCTGTTCGGCCACTTTGAAACTCTGTTGCATACACGATTTTCCGACAAAGAACTGATCGTTCGCAACTTTGCGCGTCCTGCCGAAGAAGTCGGAATCCAGCAGCGATCCGCCGACTACACCGCGTTGGATGACCCGCAGTTGGCCTTTGGTGCTGATACTTACTTCTGCTTCTTTGGATTCAACGAATCCTACAAGGGACCAGAGGGGCTCGACACGTTCAAGCAGCAGTACAAGCAGTATCTGGACATGATCACGGGCCGATATCCGCGCGACGATGAAAAATCGCCGCCGCGATTTATCCTCGTCTCCCCGTTCGCGTTTGAGCCTACTGGCGATCCATTGCTGCCGGACGGCGAAAAAGAAAACGCTAACCTGAAGCTGTATTCAGCGGCCGTGGCAGAAGTGGCGGCCGAGCGAAAGCTGGCTTTCGTCGATGTCTTCGAAGAATCACTGAAACTCGTCACTCAGAAACCTGGCATGCAGTTGACCATCAACGGCGCGCATTTGAATGCGTCGGGCGATCAGGAGATTGCTCGATTGATTGACGAAAAGACTTTTGGCTCGGCTTCTCCGGCGAGCTTCGGCAGTGAAAAATACGAAACGCTGCGAGCGGCGATTGTTGATAAATCCTGGGTTCATCTTCAGGACTATCGTATGCTCAACGGCTGGTACGTTTACGGCGGGCGACGCACCTATGACACCGAAACGTTTCCTCGTGAGTACCTGAAGATCCGCAAAATGGCGGAAGTTCGTGATCGATATGTGTGGGATCTGGCTCAGGGCAAGACGGATGTTGCCAAGCCGGACGATTCGCAGACCGGTGAGCTGTTTGTTCCCAAGACGCGTTTTGGTGAGCCTCGTCAGGATTATTCAGAAGCTGAAGAGCTGCGATACCTGACGCCGCAGCAATTGATTGAACAGACGACTGTTCCAAAGGGCTTCCAGATTCAGGCGTTCGCAGATGAAACGATGTTTCCGGAACTCGCAAAGCCGGTCCAGTTGAACTTTGACAACAAAGGGCGGCTGTGGGTGGCTTGCATGCCAACGTATCCTCAGTGGAAACCAGGCGATGCTCCGCCGGACGATCGCTTGATCATTCTGGAAGACTCCGATCACGATGGTAAGGCTGATGCCTGCAAGGTCTTCTACGACAAGCTGCACTGCCCGACCGGGTTTGAATTCTGGAATGGCGGCGTGCTGGTTGTCGATCAGCCTCGTATGTTGTTCCTGAAAGATACGGATGGCGACGACAAAGCCGACGTTGTTGTTCAACTGATGGATGGCTGGGCGTCGGATGACACTCACCACACATGCGGAGCTTTCGAATGGAGCCACGGCGGCAAGCTGCACATGCTGGAAGGCATTGCGACCAGTACGACTCTGGAAACTCCATGGGGACCTCATCGCAGCCAGGGAGCTGGTGGTGCCTATGTGATGGATCCTCGTTCATTGAAGATTCGCCAGTTCGCACTGCCCGGTCAGTACAACATGTGGTGCTATGTGTTCAATGGCTGGGGACAAGGCATTGTGGGTGACGGAACGACGGCGAACCAGGCATGGGATACACCATTGTCCGGTGCTCAGTTCGGTGGTCGAACCGGTCTGAATTTTGTGTTCAATAACGAAGGCATGCGACCCGCACTCGGCAGTGAATTCCTCAGCAGTCGACATTTCCCCGACGACGTTCAGGGACAATTTACCTACGCCTGTGTGATCAACATGAATGGTCTGCCACGGTTCTCTGTGGCTGATAATGGCGGCGGTTACGCGGGTGCTCGACTGAAGAACGAAGATGGAAGTCCGGACGACTTGATTCGATCATCGGACAAGCATTTCCGCCCGGCTGATCCTCAGATTGGACCTGACGGAGCACTGTGGTTTGGCGACTGGGCCAATGCCCTGGTTGGCCATATGCAGTACAGCCAGCGTGACCCGAACCGCGACCATACCCGCGGACGCATCTATCGACTCGTCTATCCGGAGCGTCCGCTGGTAGCTGCGGTCACACAGTTCGGTAAGCCGGCTTCAGAGATTCTGGAACAACTGCGAGAATACGAATGGCGAACACGCTACCGTGCTCGTCGAGAACTGCACGGTCGACCTTCTGAAGAAGTTGTGCCTGCGGTCGAAGCCTGGGTGAAGAGCCTGAAGAAAGATGATCCTGAATATGATCGTCTGCGAACAGAAGCACTCTGGATTCAGGAATCTCATCATGCCATCAACAGCGAACTGCTGTCCGGCGTTCTAACCTGTAACACAGCCGACGCTCGTGCTGCAGCCATTCACATTGTGGCCGACGAACATGAGTCATTGCCGGACGCTCAGACTCTTTTGATCGCGGCTTCAAAGGATGCTCATCCGCGTGTTCGTACTGAAGCCGCTCGCGGACTCAGCTTCTTCGGGAACATCGAAGCGGCCACTGCGTTGCTGGCGATGACGACATTCGATGCTGACTACTGGGTCGATTACACGATCCAGCATGCTCTGGGAGCCAACGAGAAGATCTGGCGAGCCGACTTCCTGACCGGCAAGATCACAGAAGCCGGCCCACGAGCAACCGGGATTGTGACTCAGTTAATGGCAGCGTCCAAGAGCGGTGCAGCCGCTTTGCCGTTCCTTCAGACTCTGATGTCACAGCAGCCGAAGCCGGAAGAAGAACGCAACAAAGCAATGACGGCGCTGGCCGGTCTTCAGGGTGACAGCAATCGAGGCCGGGAAGTGTTCGTCCGCAACTGCACCGCTTGCCATAAAGTCGGAAACGGTGAAGGACGCGAGTTTGGGCCAAACCTTGCTGGGGTTGCCAAGCGGATGAACAAGGTCAAGATTGTGCAGTCGGTTGTCGATCCGAACGCCGACGTAGCAGAAAAGTATCGATCGACTCTGATCGTCACCACTGACGGCATGCCGACGGCTGGTCTGGTCGTGTCTGAAAACGATACCGAAGTTGAGTTATTCGATGGCAAGGCGGTTCGCAAGATCGCTAAGGCTGATATTGAAGAGCGAGTCACTCAGCAGCAGAGCAGCATGCCTGAAGGTGCGGCCTCAACGGTGGCTCCATCAGAGTTCATTGACCTGCTGGAATACCTTGCGGCTCAAAATCAGGATGTGCCTGCGGCGAAGTAGACAAGTCCGTTTCCAACAGTCGTTTAATGAGGGCGCGGTCCAACTGAAAACAGTTGACCGTGCCCTTTTTTATTGGTTCCATGCGGGGAGCGGGGATTTAGTCAGCCAGACGTCTGCCGATTTCAAAGGGTTTGGTCCACGCCTTCTCCTGATTGAGGCCCGGGATACCTTCGTGGTTAGCGGCCGTCGGATCCAGTGTTGGAAACCGGTGTCATGTGGTGAAGCTTTCTGCTGAGAGGCCGCAGAACAAAACTCGAGTGTGAACACCAGCGGTACCTTTGACCACTGAGACTTTTTTCTTTACGGAGTTCTCCTGCAACCGCATACACAAACCAGCAGCAACGTCAGCCTCGGGGCCGCGAGTTCAGCCGGGAACACAGAAACGGTGGCACGCAAAACGGTGTCGGGAACGACGGTGTCAGGAACGACGGGCACTGTCGTCATCGCTACCTGATTCAACTCCAGCGTTGACGATTCGGCCCTGAAAACGTCGCGATGCCTCTGCACGAGCGGGCAGTTCTGGCGACAGAGTCTGAGGATGCGGCGGTCGAGGTGGACAGAGCCGTCTCCGGCTCGTTGTCCAACTCGGTCTCCGACGATGCATAGGAAAAGTCCGTCAGACTCACGACGGATCGTGATCGACTTTGCCCGTCAGCCATTTTTTGTGTCGGCCATTTGCATCGATTGCGCAGCAAAGAACTCGCATTTTTTGTGTTACGAGGAAACCTATGCCGTTATGCATATTCTGTTGAAGATTCTGGCGCCCGATACGCGACGGGCCCAAGTCGATGGTTACTTCCCACACTTCGCCAGAGCGACGTCCTTGATGCCGCGCAGGTCCAGTTTACCGGTTCCCAGCAAAGGAATCTGTTCGACCTGAATAAAGCTGTCCGAGGATGGAATAAACAGGTTTGGCAAGCCTGCGGCCTGGAGTCGATCCAGCACTTCGCGAATGGGTTTCTTCATTGGCTTGTGGAGCACGATCAGTCGCTCGCCCTTCTTCTCATCCGGCACGGCCGTCACCGCACAGGCGATCTCTGGTTCATCCGACATGTCTTCTTCCAGGATTTTTGCAATCTCCTGCTCGACAAGAATATGAGGCACCATTTCGCCACCGATCTTGGAGAAGCGGCTCATGCGGCCTGTAATGCGAATAAATCCATCGTCGTCGATCATGGCCATGTCGCCGCTGTTGTACCAGCCATCCACGATCAAC
>CAIXQV010000987.1 GCA_903921605.1 uncultured Planctomycetaceae bacterium
AGGCCCCCCTCATCCGGCCTATCGGCCACCTTATCCCCCCAGGGGGCGAAGGGATTTCGTTCGCCCGGAAAACATTGATCAAAAAGCAACTTCGGTGAACCCGACTCCTCAAACATGGCGATGTCGAGTTAAGTTGCCGGAAACAGATCTCTGTCCAGCACGACGAGTTCTGTTCAGTCGCGATCAAACTCGCAGATCTTCTGTACCAACAGAAAGGTCTGATGCGTAACACTTTCTCACGGGCTCGACATAGCCCGCGATGAAGGAATCGACCTGCTGTGGAGCACGGCCGATGTAGAGTTTTGCATCGAGTGCGCTGTCGAGATCGACGGCCGCAAATCCCGGCTCAGTGCGGAGCCGTTCGATCAGGTCATTAGCTCCCCCCTGAGTCTTTACCTGGTCGGCGGCTTTCTGACTGTGGACGCGAATCACTTCATGCAGTTCCTGGCGATCTCCACCCGCCTGCACGCCCGCCATCAGGATTTCTTCCGTCGCCATAAATGGCAGCTCGGAATTCAGATTGCGTTCGATGACTTTCGGATACACAACCATGCCGTCAGAAATGTTGCGATACAGAATCAGGCACGCGTCGATCGACAGAAACGCCTGGGGCATCGAGAGACGACGAATCGCACTGTCGTCCAGAGTTCTCTCCATCCACTGCGTGGCCATCGTGTTGTCGATGCCGGATTGAAGACTCATCGCAAACCGAGCCAATGCGCACATGCGTTCGCTGCGCATTGGGTTGCGTTTGTAGGCCATCGCGGACGAACCGATTTGTTCCTTGCCAAACGGTTCTTCCACTTCCTTACGATGCTGAAGAATTCGCACATCGGTTCCTGCTTTATGACAGGTCTGGGCGATGCCGTTCAAAGTCGCCATCACCTGCGCGTCGACCTTGCGAGAATACGTCTGGCCGGTCACAGGGTGGTATTCTTCAAAACCCATCCGCTCGGTCACCATTTTGTCGAGCAGTTCAACCTTTGCATGATCGCCTTTGAACAATGACAAGAACGTGGCCTGAGTTCCCGTGGTGCCTTTAACGCCTCGAAACCGCAGCGTTGAAATACGATGTTCGATCTCCTCCAGATCCATCAACAGATCCCAGCACCACAACGTCGCTCGCTTGCCCACGGTTGTCGGCTGTGCTGGTTGGAGATGAGTAAACCCGAGACACGGGAGATCTCTGTACGTTGCAGCAAAGCGAGCGATCTGATCGATGACCTGGACAAGACGCCGCCGCACAAGTTGCAGGCTGTCTCGCATCTGAATCAGTTCCGAGTTATCCGTTACAAAGCAACTGGTCGCTCCCAGGTGGACAATTGGACGAGCAGTTGGGCACTGGTCTCCCCACGCGTGCACATGAGCCATCACATCATGTCGGAGCTTACGTTCATAACGATCGGCCGCAGCAAAGTCGATGTCATCAACCGAGGCTCGCATTTCTTCAAGCTGAGTGTCGGTGATATTCAGCCCCAATTCCTGCTGACATTCAGCCAGTGCAATCCAGAGTCGCCGCCAGGTGGAATGCTTCGTCTGAGCCGACCAGATGGTCGCCATTTCTCGGGAGGCGTATCGGGTAATCAGTGGGTTTTCGTAGATCTCGTGGGACACAGGCGGAACCTTTGGCGACGTTTTTTGGATTGCGAATGCACGAAGAGGTCAGGCAGGCGTGCCAGGAGATTGTAACAGTCGCCCGTCCGTCAATCTCCGAACGCGTTCAATCCCCGTATTTTTCCGGGCATGTGGAAACGCACCTTGCCGCCCTTGAGCGAAAAGCAGCTCTGTGAGCCCTGTTGGCTCGGGCTGCCTTTCACTTCCGCAGTCATCTTCTTCGCTGAGCCAGCGGCGGTGTTCTTCTTTTCCGGGGCTGTCGCCTCTGTGTTGGCGGTCAACGAAGACGCCCCCTGGTTAAGTCAGGAGGCGTCTCAATATTGCGGTTCCACAATAAGCCAATCGCTCGAATTATTGTGCGGGATCGAACTTGGCCAGCTCTACCGCGTCGGCGGCGTTCCAGACACGCACGATGCCGTCTTCTCCGCCGGAGACGACGATTGTTCCGTCGGTGTTCGTTGCCGTGCGGTAAACGTAGTCTGAGTTGCCTTTGAACTCACGGGCCGGGGCACCGTTGCTGGCAGTGTGGAAGAAGACTCGCTTGTCACCGCTGCTGCTGACGATCATGTCCTGCTGGCCAACGTAGGCCAAAGAAGTCACTTGACGAGTATAAGTCGCAATTGTTCGAGCCTGCTCACCGGTCTCCGCGTTCCAGACTTTGATTGCATTATCAGCACCGGCGCTCGCCAGGGTTGTGCGATCTGATTTCCAGGAGACGTCCATCACGTGGTGTGTATGACCTTCGAATGATCGAATGAACTGCTTCGTCGCAACGTCAAACACTTTCACAAACTTGTCGGCAGCGGCGGAGGCGATTTGCTTTCCGTCGGCAGAGAAGTCGATTCCGTAGACGGTATCGCTATGAGCATCCACGAACTGATGAACCAGCGAATTGTCGACCGTGCTCCAGAGTGTCAACTGACCGGAACGAGATGCTTCGCCGCCACCCGCCGCCAGTAACGTGCCATCTGGTGAGAATGCCAAAGAGAGAACTCGGTCCACGAACACGGAATCTCCACCGCTCTCCTGGCCACCCAGAGAGGCTGACAACTGCCACGCTGGAAACGCCGAACGGGAAACCAGGCGAGCATCGGCCGTCTGCAACAGAGCTGTTGCTCCGACGACTTTCAGGGCCGAGATATTGGCAGCAACTTTGGTCCCGGGCAGCACGTCAATCGCGACTCCATCGACTGAATTCCAGACGCGGACTGTTCCGGCTGCATCTGATGTCACAACATAACGCCCATCGACAGCCAGTCCCGCGAATACGGCTGGAATCGCAGCGGCTGCAGGAGCCTTCCGTTCTTCAACGATCGCTGCCGATGTTGTGGCTTCGACCGTTGCCACATCATGCTGCTGCTTGCGTTCGCCAACTCGAGTTTCCGCTCGACCGATTGCGGCGGTTGCGAAATCCAACGACTTCTTTGCGATGTTGAGTTCAGAATCAGCCTTGCTGAAGACTTCCTTGGCAGCGGCTTCGGCCTTTTCGGCTTCAGTGAACGCTGTCTTCAGTGCGGCATCGTCTGGCTTGCCGTCAGAGGCCGCCTTAGCCGCGGCCGTGGCCGCAATAGCTGCGTCATACTTCGTTTTAGCGTCGGCCTGGAGTGGAGTCTGCTTGTCCAGCTCCGCTTTGGCTTTCGTTTCAGCTTCCTTCTGTGCCACGACTTCCTTTTCGGCCTCGTCAATCTGAGCTTTGATGACAGCGACTCGAGAGTCGAGAACAGCTTTGGACTGTTCAGCCTTTTTAAGTTTTCGCTGAGCCATCAGGTCGGCTGTCAACGCTGCAATCTGCTTTGCCTCTTTCGGTGACCACAGTAAAGCCTGTCCGTCAGCCAGTACGAAGATAGCTCGATCGGTTGCAGGTTCAACATCAAAGCTGACCACGGCTGCAGGCAGGTCGAAGCGATTGATCTGAGCGGCATCATCTGTCTTCCAATTTTGAACTGTCTTATCGGCGGCCACTGTCAGCAAAGAAGTGCCTGCACCGGACAACTTCTGGATTGGACCAGCATCAGACTTTATTTCTCCGGCAACAGCCACAACGCCGGTGTCTGCGGCCACGGTCAGTAGTTTCACGCTGCCATCAGCCATCAAGGCTGCGACGCGATTACCGGCAAGTTCATCACTGAGTGCAGTCACGGCAGCCGGCATCGGTTCAGTCTTGTGGGCAATGGTGAGATCTGCCGACTTGATCACAACGATGCGGGCGTCCGCAGTTGCCGCCAGAATCCACTTCGGTTCACTGGCGAAGGCTGTGAGTGCCGCAACGGCCTGTCCATCAACTGCTACCGTTCCACGTTCTGCACCGGATGCAGCATTGGCCACAACGACGCCTCGTGATGCCACGCCCAGAATCACTTCAGATCCATCTGCCGACACGGCCCATGATTGGGCGTCGGCGGGAACTGCAAACGCGGCAGAAATGCTTTCGCCATCGCGTTTCCAGAGTTTCACATTGCGATAGCCGGATGT
Source organism: uncultured Planctomycetaceae bacterium (assembly GCA_903921605.1). Next base: position 4,087 of record CAIXQV010000987.1, read on the forward strand.
CGCAATCACAGGCTCCGTTGGATGAAACGCGATCGCATGGACATAGTCGAGATGAGCAACGCCAGCCGGTGCTGAGCCATCCGGCAACAGGATCTGCGGATCAATCAAAGAAGACACGGCGTCTTTGCGAGCCAGATCATAAATGCTGACATGATTACCGCGTCCCGCCGCGACGAACCGCCCTGGTGCATCGAGATCGAGCGAATACACGCCGTGCAATTTTGAGTTGATCGGCTGCCAGTTCATCGCCTTCGCGGTCGCTGGACCAGCTTTCGCCCCTTCGACGATCCACTGACGGAGAATCCCGAGCTGCTTAGGATCAAGCTGCTTCGCCTGACGATCATTCGGCAACGGCGGCATGACAGGCTCATCGCCGCGTCGAGCCAGTTTGTAAATCAAACTTTCATCGGGCTTCTCCGCCACGACGGCCGGACCAGTGCTGCCCCCTTTGAGAATGGCTTCGAGGTTTTCCAGGATCAGATCGCCTTCTGCAACAGTCACGTTGTGACAGGCGATGCAGTTGGCTTCCAGAATCGGATAAACATCTCGCTCAAACTCAACCGGCCGCCCGAGGGCTGGTTCCTCATGAACAATTGGCTTTAGCTCGTCGGCCAGAGAAGCAGAAGCACAAAGTGAAGCTGTGACGCTGAACGCCAGCAGAGATTTGATGATCGATTTCATAACGACTTTCACCTATGTTGAATTACCGAGCATTCAATGATGTCTGCGGCGATAAAACGAAACAGATTAAGGGGATCTAACAAAACCGGGGCAGTCGACCTGAGTGGCTTCTCGATGAAACTTTCTGCGGTCTCCAGGAGGCCGACCCGTTTTGTTAACCAGACTATTGATCGAGTATGATTACTCCACAATTTTTACTGCCACCGGAACATCGGTAGATGCAGCCCGCCCACTGAAATCACCGGTCGCACGGATCACAACATTGGCCAGATCACCCAAGGGGGCATCGGCCGCTGCGGTGATCGTCAGAGTTCCTTCTGCCTGATCCGCAGCGACATCAACGGGATCAGCCGTTAGTCCTGCGACACCGTCCGGCAGCACAAGACTCAGCTTCATCACTCCGGCAAAGTTGTTCTTCCGAGTGACAGTCACCTTTACAGGCACCGCTGCTCCTCGCTTAATTGCACCGTCGGGAATAGCGGCAGCAAGCTTCGCGGGTCCCGCATGAATGGTGAGAACCAGAGGCTCGGAGATGACTCGTACATTCACAGGATTTGGTTTCGTAGCGTCTTCGGCCGCCTTCAATGCAGCGTCGGCGGCTGTTTTCGCGGCGGTTGACGTTTCAACTTCTTTCTGAGCGGCCGTCAATGCCGCCTGAGCGACCTCGACTTCCTTGGTCCGTTTAACGACGTCTTCTTCTGCGGTCGTCTTTTCCTTCAGCTTGCTGGCTTCCATTTCTTTGGTTGCTGCCACCTGTTTGGCAAGCTCCGCAGCAGAATTCACAAGAATTGACAACTGCTTTGCGGATTCGTCTGCTGCTGTTGCCGCTTCTTTGACGGCCTGAATCGCCGCATTAAACTGGTCCGGCGTACTGGCGGCCTCGGTTTTTACCGTCGCCAGTTGTGCCTGAACCTTTGCCAACGCTTCGATGGAAGTCTTTTGCTCCGTCACAGCTTTGGAGAAATCGTCCCGCAACTTCTGTTGTTGAGTTGCGTACACGGCGAGTTCTTCGCCAATCTTTTTCACCTGCTCCGTGACCGTCACGACCATTTGCTGAGCCGCCTTCAAAGCGACGTCGTTTTGAGTCACAGTGGCTTGTCGAGCGGTCACAGTTGTCTCAGCTTCGGTCACCTTGACTTTGGCTCGTTCTGCCAGCCATGGATTTCGGCGATACGGTACGGCTGAAGTTCCCTGAACCAGAATCGTGTTGGTTGATACCGGAGCTTTTTCTTTGAAGTAGATCCGAGCAACGACACTATCCTTGCCAGGTTCGATGGCCACGGGCACAGCGTCGACTTCGCCGGGGATACCGTAGAAGCTCAAGTCAACCTTCGCATCGAATCCACCGCGTTTGACAAGCTTGATCGGGATCAACAACTGCTGATCCTGACTGAAGTCGACCGTTACAGGATCTACCACAATCGAAAACGGCTGCTCGTCCTTCATCACACCCGCAACCAGCGATTCAGAAAGACGTGCGGTTCGGGGAAGTCCATTGATTGCGTCATGGACGAGTGTGGCCACCTTGGCATCTCTGGCAAGCTGAGCTTCCGCCACGCCGCTTTTGCCGACGATGCGAATGGGAGACAACTGTTCGGCCGCATCAGCGGCTGCAGTCAGTACGAGCTTTGCGGAAACCTGTCCGGGCCCGATCACGGTTGGTCGGCAGACTATTCCGGCTGGCAGGTTTTCACCCGTCAAATGAATTGCGTCGTTGTGACCGTCTCGACGATAAGCGTAGACCGTCATCTCGTAACTGCCGCCCTTGCGAAGGCTTGCCGCACCGCTGGTGACAGGAGCTTTCCCATCGGCGGACGGAAAGGCATCCAGAACGACCAGGCTAAAGTCGGGCTTTGGCTTTCGAACAGACAATCGGTACGTCAGGCGCGTGTCACCGCGAGTATCTGCATAGCGATCCTTGAGTCGTATTCGATAGGTACCGTCTTCCGGAACATCGAGTCGAAACGAAGGATCATCACCGATCGTAGGCAGATCTGCTCCACCGGGATTCTGCTTGTCGTCATCTTCTGTCGCGAGGCGTGGATAGGTCACTGTTCCATCCGCGGCCGTAACAATTCGTTCGACCAGCAGCAAAGGATCAGCGATCGACCCTAAACGCTGAGCAAAGATTTCGATGACCCAGGCCTCACCCTTTTTGGCGTCGAACCGATAGATGTCTTCGTCTGATTTCTCACCGAATGAACCGGCGGCTTCAAATGGCAGCGTCGTTGCCTGTTCGGGCGTTTCGGCCGCTTCAGAAATGGAAGCCAGCGGACTCTGCCCAACTCGCACCAGATTGCCTTCGATCGCATTCCACCAGAACGAGTCCGCAAAGGCGGCTGACGCGGAAGCGCCCACAGGAGTGGCTGCTGAAGGAGCGATCGTCATCTGTTTTTTGAAGACCGCATGTCCGCCTAAAACCTTGTCAGTTTTCTCCGCTTCCATCAGATGGCGGCCAAAAACCGTTACTGTCGTGGGAGTTCCCGCGACAACGAACGACGGGCTGATCCAGTCCACCATTGGACGAGAATCAAAGGCGAGGCGATACACAAACTGGTCGCCACCCCCGTAAACAATATCCTGAACTCGCAGCACCATTTCTTCAGCCTGCGTGGCTGTATAAACGATACTGGCTTCCTGCAAAGAGACTCGGCGAGACTCCGCGACTCGACGACCTGCCGTGCTGAACAGTTGCATCATCGGCTGCATCGGCGAATCCAGTCTGGCAGCTTCTGAGCGAATGACCAGAGTCTGACCGGCTGCAACTGCCACCTTGAAGAAGTCAACATCTGTGCCGCCATTAGCGCGAGCATTCACGACGGAGCCAAACGTTACCGGTGTCGCTTGAGCAATAACGTTATTGGGCTCAATTTCGGCGATTTCCGGAACGCTGTCGACTCGAAAGACTCTCGGGTTACTGACTCCAAAGAGCCCTTTCACACGCACATCGTACAACCCTGGCGAGACGTCTGCGGCGACCGTCACTGTGAAGGTGTTCGCCACGGGATTTCCGTTCGCATCCTTCTTTTGCATAGCAACAATACCCGGATGACTGAAGATCATTTGATCCAGTTCATCAAGGTCAGTGCCACCGCCGACAGCAACGTCGACAGCCACGCCTTGTTGCCCACCGGGAGGAAATACGGACGTAATTCTCGTCTGCGGCAACTGAGCGGTCGCCGTGGATGCCCCGAGAAATAACATGGCCGAAGCCAGCAGGAATCGAATCCCAGTCATAGTGCAGACCCTGGGGAAGCTTTAAAACAGAGAAACCAGATCCGGCGGACCGTGACTTCAGAGATCCCATTACAGGAGTTCCATGTCAGGTAGTTTGTCGCGGGGATCAGGAGTGAAGGAGGGAAAAATCAGGTGGGAAATTAACAGGGCGAGACCTGAAGTCTCGCCCTGAATTCAGATCAATGATTGAACTGGAACTCTTTGGTGTTAATCAAAGCCCAGACCACATCTTCATAGCCTCGGCGAACATTGTCAGAATGCTTCTTGATGTAGGCGATTGCCACTTCAAGCTCCTCTGCGTTAGGTTCGCGAGCAAAGACCCAGCGATACAATTCTTTTACTCGCTCTTCATCCGGCCGCGCGGTGTCGGCGGCCAGTTTGGCGGTGCGAGCACCGTCGCGAGCAATCTTGTCCTGAATCTCGCGACCATTCAGCAAGTGCAGGCTCTGAGCAAGATTTGCATCCATGCTGCGTTCACATTCGCAGGCCGTGTCACCCTTGGGCTGACCGAATACCTGCAGGAAGTAAGTCGCACTTGAAGAATCAACCAACTGCATTGCCGTCGTTCCGGCTGGCATACCACCGAAGTTCTCTGACGTTTCCGTCACGACATGGAATGCATCGTACAGGACCTCAGCACTCAACCGGCGAGGGTAATAGCGGGAGAAGTTCTGCTTGTCGCTGGCATTGTGCTCGTTTGGCAGGGCACTGAGCTGGTAGGTTCGCGAACGACAAATCGTCCGAACCAGTTCCTTCATGTCGAAACCAGACTTAATGAAATGATCTGACAGAGCATTCAGCAGTTCCGGATTCGCAGGAGGGTTGGTTTCTCGCATGTCGTCTTCAGGCTCAACAATGCCACGGCTGAAGAAATGCTTCCAGTATCGATTGACCAATGACTTCGCAAAGAATGGATTCTTTGGGTCAGACATCCAGTCAGCCAGTTTCACTCGCGGATCGCTGTCAGCAGCAATCTCATAAGGCGGCGTCCCCAAACCGGCAGGCTTCAAAGCTTTGCCTGTGCGAGGATTGCTGGCAGTAGCCACACCTTCATTGTGGAACACACGCTTATCACGCATCGTTCCGGCAACGTTCGGAATTGCCTTCTTGCCAACCCGCCCATAGAACGCAGCCATCCCGTAGTAGTCGTCCTGGCTCCATTTTTCGAACGGATGATGGTGGCAGCGAGCACACTGGATTCGCAGTCCCAGAAACAATTGAGCGGTGTCTTCAACCTGCTCTTCGGTGCTGTCAACATCGCGATACCAGACCACCGCGGGATTCATCTGAGGATCCCCGGACGCTGTCACGATTTCACGGACAAACTGATCGTAGGGCGTATTGTCGTACATGCGATTCCACAGCCATTGGTGGAACAACATCGTACCGGGAGCATCGTCAGCCCCTTCCTTCTTATTACGAAGAACGAAGTTCCACTTGTTCGCGAAATGATCCGCGTAGGCCGTCCCATCCAGTAGTCGATCGATCAGTCGATCTCGCTTATCAGGAGAAGCATCCGCCATGAATAAACGAACGTCTGCCTCTGAAGGAAGTGTTCCGGAGATATCCAGCGACACGCGACGCAGAAAAGTTGCATCATCGCAAATATCTGATGCCGGAATCCCCAGCTGTTTCAGCTTTCCAAAGACAGCGGCATCAACCAGATTAACTGGCTCCGGCATATTTGAAGTGTCAGCTCCCAGTGGAACTGTGGCTCGGAATGTTGCAACCTGGCCCTGATAACGAGCCATAATGGCCACTTCGCCGCTAAGGTCCAGTGTTGTCACGAGCCCCTTCGTGGATGACTCAGCCATCTCCGGCTCATTAGGTTCGAACAACGCCATGCGAGTTACGTCTTCAGTCGTCCCGTCACTGTAAGAAGCGATCACGGAAATCTGCTGCTGAGACTTCCGCTGCATGACACGTGTTTCAGGAATGCATTTGATGCCGACCACATATGGGTCGCTGTCGGCTCCATAAGGCATTCCCTGCTCAATCCACTGAACCATCAAATTGTATTCGTAGCTGCCCTGATCCATTCGCTTGCCACCGCCGTGAGGACTGCGGCCGATCGCTTTCTTGATCAGAAGGCTCTCGCCAGGAATGGCGGGGAAAATTCTGCGTCCGCGAGATTCCTTGCGAAGGAATTCATAATCGTCTTCAGCAACGAACCCCAGCAGAGACAGCTTGAATCCATTTTGCCCGCCCGACTTGCCGTGGCAACCGCCGCCGTTGCAACCAAGCTTGGTAAAGATCGGCACAATCTGATTGCGGAAGTTGATCGGCAATGGATGAGCAAATCCGCTCACGGCGACTTTAGCCACGACCGTCTTATCAGCGAGAGCCGCTGTCACGGTGATGTCACCATCGGCCGTTGGAACTGCCATCCCGGTGGAGTCGATCGCCAACACCTTCGGATCAGAAATGGTCCATGTGACGTCGCGCGTCACATCCGTCATACTGCCATCCGCATGCACGGCCGTGGCGATTAATTGCTGTCGAGCATCCCGACTGCGAATGGTAATCAAATCACCTTCACCAACGGGACTAAGCTCCAGCTTCACAACTTCGGCACTTGCGGATGAACCCACAAGCATCGCAGCAGCGAAGAGTTTCAGCATGGGAGCGAACAACCGAGCAATCGACATGCAGGTTACTCCTTGAGGCAGGTTGTTGAATGACGTCGTGTCATATCAATGGTTAGTTGAGTCCGAAGTGCAGGTTCGGAAGAGGATTCCGGGCACTTCAAACGGTCGGTATATGAGTGCAGCCTATTTTTCCTGCGGCAGGAGTCAAGCATTGAATGGACAAACCTTTGACTCCGAGCATTCATAGTCCGAGACGCCCGATTTTGCGGTTGACAACGGCGTATTGGCATTTCCGCTGGAATTTCACGTGTGGCAACGTAGCGAATTCACTGAGAAGTACAGTGAAAAGCGAGGAATCCGCGGTCAATCCTGAGTGAAGAATTGGTTCAGTTTTCTTCGTTGGTTGCCAAATTCGTCAGAAAATATCCCGGGGACGGTAATCTGATACAGCGAGTATTTGTCCACCTTGGAGACGAGTGCCACCGGATTTGGTTCAATCATGCTCCGCGTCGCTCTACGAATTTTTCGTCCCGCCAAAGCCCAAAGTGGCGTGTTGATTTAATTTGTCTTACGGCAAGCCCAAGGCGTCGTCGGCTGATTTCGCTACGACTATTAGCCTCCGCGTAAGAAGGCGATGAGGTCCGCGAAGTCCTGCGGGGATAACTTCTTTTCAAAACCTTCCGGCATCAAACTTAAGCCCGTGGCTTTAATCTCGGCTATCTGTTCTCGCGGAATGATCTGCTGTTTGTTCTCGGCCTGTTTCATCGTCAGGCTGACAGGGGACTCTTCGGCAATCATGCCGGCCAGAACCTGTCCATCATTCAACGCCACAGCAAACTGCATATAGTTGGGCCCGACTTCTCGATTGGGGTCGAGAATCTGTGTCAGCAACTCAGACGCGGTCCGATGCCGCACCGTGATCAGGCTCGGCCCGACCTCAATTCCCGTCTCGCCAATTCGATGACAGGCGGCACAGTCTCTCACGAAAAGTTGCTTGCCTTTAAGCATGTCGCCGGGCAGCTTTGCGGCGTCAGCATTCGCTGCGATGATTTCCTGACGAGGTGTCTGACGATCCAGAGCCAGCAAGGTCTTTGCTCGTTCACGCAGTTTCTCGTCGGCATGATTCAGTAGCAACGTGCGACGAATGGGAGTCATCTGAGCCGCAGAGATACGGCCGTCGGCAATTGCATCGAACAGAACTGGCAAACGCTGATTATGTCCGGCCAGACCTTCAATGATCTCGTACTGAACTGCCGGAGTAGAACTCGGAAATGCAGCCAGCAGAGTCGGGGCTGTGGCGTCATCCTGATAGGAAGAAATTGCTTTGACAACCGCCGTCTGAATTTCCGCGGGCTGCTGAGTCGTCAACAGGCTTGCGGTCGCTTCCCTTACGATCGCGGCGTCTGCGAACGAGAGTACTCTGAGCGCCATCAGACGTTCGGGGACAGTCCTTGCCGAATCATTGATGCAGATGGCGGCCAGATTGATACGCTCGTTTAGCAGTGGTTCGGCCGGAGTCTGCGACCACACTATGGACAGTCGACTGCCTCCGCGACGCAGTCCTTCTTCCAATGCCAGCAGAAGTTCTTCCATAACCGGCGATGAACGAAGCTTCGACGGCAGCTTTCGCAATCGATCACCGATGCGATTCATCTGCTCTGAATTCTTCTGTACTCCTGTGACCGTGGCCAATTGTTTCAGCAACGGGAGGTTCTGAGTATCTGACAGAAAATCGGGATCCTGCAGCACCTGATCC
>CAIXQV010000988.1 GCA_903921605.1 uncultured Planctomycetaceae bacterium
CTGCGGAGCCGGAAACGCCTTTCGCACTCAGGACACGCCTACTTTGTAGTGGTTTGACCTGAAGCCGTTTCATGCCGACGCCGCGACCACTTTCAGGTTCAACGAACTTTCACCTGCAGTCGAGTTGACTGCGCCGCCTGAACGAGCACCGCCGACTTGGCGAATCAAATTGATGTCGCGTTGGCGCATCGGGCCGGAGCGTCGAAACTGGATTGGGCCGTGTTTGAGTCCGGGACATCTTGAAACAGTTGACGGGGACAGTATGTTTCGCGACCCTCATCTCTGAGCGTCACAGTCTTGTTCGGGGACTCCCTTCAAAGATACTTCACTTACAAAAGACATCGGCCACGCAACGCTGCTTTGGTTACCTCCAGATCCGCGACAATAAATGGTGGATAGCGACTTTGGATTGCTACCGTCGCAGACATCTCAGAATCCGAATTGACGATTACGGTTCGTCCCCCAATTTCAGCGACGAAGTTCACGAATCAATTCATCGCATCGACGTCATCTCGTCAATATATCGATTTGTAGCATCTCAGCGTCGCTCTGACTCAGTCAGCACCGACATTCCACTGTCTGAGGACGCTCGCCTTTTCGGCAGAAACTCTCACCGAGTGAAGATGTGCTGAGCGCAGAGTTGCTCACAACAGAAATCGTCCGTCGCCCGACAAAGGTGTTTATGGGATCTGCACGCCCGCCGACACTGGCCCGTCATGATCTCTTCGACGTCGAAGCGTCAAGGCAACGCCACCAAACCAGCCGCCACGCCGCGTTCGCCAATTCGCACCACAAGACTCGCCTTAGGCGACTGCTTATTAAAAAAGAAATCAACCCGGATAGAAACAAAGTGCAATTCGCATGACAGCAGCCAATCCTGCCAAAACGATAAACGAAGATGGCGTTGTTCAGTCGGGGAAAGAACCTGCTTCTACCTCTTGCTTCCAGAAAAACGACCTTGTGCATCGTAGAATCGGGTCGCTCCTCCCGAAGTCTCAGCACGGCCTGCAAATGCTCCTCGGGAGTCGTAGAAGCGAGTGCTGTTGCCATTCACGGTGCTGCGACCGTTAAAGGCTCCGTTGGCATCATAAAACCGAGTGCCGTTGCTAATTGTGGCCGTTCGCCTAGCATACGCCCCAGTTCCGGAGTAGGCTCGGGCGGTGCCTTTCGAGGCTTCGACTCGACCTGCCACTCCTCCCTGGGCATCGTACAGTCGTGTGGTCTGACCTGATGTGGAACTGCGTCCAGCGAATGCTCCTTGCCCGTTGTAGTAACGACCGGACTGCATGTTCGATACCGCAGGCTTGCCGCCGAGGATTTGCTTAGGCGACTTGTCAGCGGCATGGAGTATGTCCACTGAAGCAAGAATCAGCAGGACGATGGTCAATGATCTTCCGGACATACACAGCTCCCCGTGTTGAATTCTCCATGTGGAGATCGTGCCTTGCAAATTGTCTGCGGTGCGAATTGGGCGAAACCACGACAGTCTTGCTTTTTACGTATATCCTGAATGCTTGTGCCGAACAACATCCCCGCTACCAGAAACGTTGCGTTGCTCCCTGAAACCCGCCTGAAAATTCAGACGGGAAATTCTTGTCCGACTGTGAGGCGACGCGTAACAATGCCCTCTTATAGCCTAAACCTGCCGTTAATCCGGTGGTCGATCAAATGCAGCATGACAATTTGATGCTGCTAAACCTTGCTGCGAGATTCACAGCGGTAGTTAAGGCCTCTTAAGAATGCTGACCAATGGCTCACATTACGGGACGAGTTTTGTTCGATTCCTGAATTGTGGGCTGCTTGATCACGTGGATCATCGCCCCTAAAGTAAGTAGGTAACGGGGATCGCCTCCCGACATGATGGCTTCAGCGAAAGTCTTGGAAGAACCATTCTTCTGTCCTGACTCAGCAACCCTATCGACTTTTGCCCACCGTCTGTACCACGGAGTTCCGGATGTCGACGCCCGACAAGGTGATGACCCCTTGCCCATCCTGTGGCGCAAAGCTGGCGGTACCGTCAACGGCAGCGGGCAAGAAGATTCGTTGCCCGAAATGTCAGACTGTCGTCGCAATCACGGCAGACATGGTGACTCCGCCGCCGGACAACATGACTCCGCCAGCGGAGGTTCTTAAGGCCGTTCCGCGGCCGGAGGTCAGCTTGGGCGGTGAGAAGACATTCGCCGGGGCCCCACAGAAGAAGTACGCTCCCGAAAGTCTCGGTGATCAGGCCACGTTTGGGGGAGGTCGTGGCGCTACGGATGACCATTTCACGGACGACATGGAAATCGTCGATCTGGCGGGCCGCTACAAGGTGGAAGGTGTTTTGGGCAAGGGTGGCATGGGGGAAGTGCAGCTGGCGACAGACACGCGACTGAATCGCAAAGTGGCGATCAAACGTATGCTGGGCGACGCCGCGAAGAGCCGGACTGCCGTAAGTCGCTTCCTGACGGAAGCCAAATCGATCGCCGCCCTAAACCATCCCAATATTGTCCAGATCTATGACTACGGTCGAGCGAAAGACGGCCCATTTTTGATTCTGGAATATGTGGAAGGCAAAAGCCTACTC
>CAIXQV010000989.1 GCA_903921605.1 uncultured Planctomycetaceae bacterium
AATGAGGTGACTCGATCGGCGACCTGATCGAGCATTTGCCGAATGATGCGATTCATGTCGACAGTACCGATCAGAATGATGTCGCAATCTGTCTGACACTCATTCATCTGCACCGCAATCAATCGCGCGGCTTGAGGATCCCAGAGCTGCAGATCATCCATCTGAACAAGGTATTCTGACTGAATTCGTCGCAGGGCTTTCCAGCGTTCGGCTTCTTCCATGTCGCCAGACTGAGCCAGTTTCTCGTGGACTTCATCGAATTCCAGTCCTTCTGCCGCCAGTTCGTTGTGTTGCTTTCGCAATGACTCACACAGTGCCATCCATGCGGGAACAGAATCTTCATCCGGACGATGCGGAAGGGCCGCGCGGATTTCTCGCTGCGGCACTGCATAGAGAGCCTTGCGCCAGACCAACAACTGAGTCAGATCGTCAGCGAGTTGTTGCTTCTGCGGATATAGCATTTCCGGGAATCGAGTGAACGTCACCATTCTCGGCGGAATCAACGCCGGCCATTTCGCGCCGGCTCGCTGCACCAGAAGTTCCAGCATTCGACGAGCCGCCCGGCGTCCGGGAAATACCAGGATCACTTTCGACAGATCCAACTGATCTCCCTTGGCATATCGGGAAATCAGATAATCCACGGCGTTGAGCAACGCAGGCTTGGAGGGATCAAGAAAATGGCGAGTGATGGGCATTCGATGCTTCAGAGAAATCAACAGGACGGAATAGGGAACCACTGCTACGTCAACACTTGAAACAGGGCTCCCGGCATTGGCCGCTGGGCGCCAGCCCACGGTTCAAAACCGGGCACTAGCGGGTTGTTGATTTAGCCTGCCTCAGGGGCCTGCGGGCTTCTGCACCAGTGAAATTCGTTAGTTCTTTACTGGTGTAAAAGCCGTTAAACCACCGACGCAGGGTCGGTGGCGATTAAATCAATAGACTGCTAACGCCGTTCATTTCTTATCGAGCGCAAAGCGACCGTGCTCAGCCGCCATCATCAGCAACAGATAATCCAAGCGAGCAGCGTTTGCGATCTTGGAAAAGTTGATGCCGTCCATTGTGTCTGTCGTCTTGTGATAATGAGGATTGAAACCTCCGAAGAGGAATGTCACCGGAATCCCCTTCTCCGAGAACGAAGCATGGTCGCTGCGTCCGTCGACTCGATTTTCTTCATCGTACTCGAAGACAAATCCAACGGACTTGTTAGCCGTCTCCACCATCGCATGCATCTCAGCCGAATGATCCTTGCTACCGACAAGATGAATGGTATTCGCATTGTCTGATGCCGGCTCCGAAGAGGACTCTTCGTTACGACCAATCATGTCGATGTTCAGCATGCAGACCATGTCGCTCAATGGTTTCAATGGATGAGCTACATAATGTTTGGAGCCCAGCAGTCCACGTTCTTCGGCACAGAAGGCCATCAACAGTACACTTCGCTTTGGCTTGATGGGATTCGCGTGAATCGCTTTGGCCACTTGCAGAATCGCCGCGGAGCCTGAACCATTGTCGTCAGCCCCCGGGAACAATTCACCACGCTGGACTCCCAGATGATCCAGATGAGCGCCGACGCAGATGTATTCTTGCCGCAATGTCTCATCGGAGCCGGGATACCAGCCAACGACATTGGGCACATCAATCGCTTCTCGATCGATCACAAGTCGCGACTTCACTGTTTGCGAAGACGTAACGATCAGGTTTCGTGCCGAAGCTGCATCGCCAAAGAATGACGCGTTGAGACCGCATTTCCCGGCCAATTGATTTGCTGCCGTCGCGGTAACCATCGCGACTGGAATCGTACTGGGAGTTTGCTCCGATTGATTCACTGCTTCGTTGCGAACGCGAGCTTCATCCGCCACGATCAAGACACAGGCCGGACGAGACTTCAGAATAAAATCATCATTCCAACTGATCCGCCCCTCAGCCTGAATAATCAGGAGTCGGCCCTCCATTGAACCGTCAACCGGCGCAGGTCGATCCTTCGTGACGGTGGCCAATGTGACTGGCAGATCGCCTTCGTAAGTTCCCGTGAAGTCACTGATACCCAGCGACTTCCCGGCAATGGCGTCTTCATCACCGACGCGAAAATAGCACTGGTCAGGCTGCGTCGACAATTTGATGAAGGGAACACCCTGATACCAGGATCCGTCTGGCCCGCCGGGCTGGAACCCGTAGGACTCCAGTTTTGAAACGAACCAGGCAGCAGCCTTGAAGTAGCCTTCCTGCCCCGTACCTCGCCCCGACATGTCCCCTTCGACCAAAGTGGACAGCAGTTCCTCAGATTCTTTTTCCGTAATGCTCTCAAAACCGGCGCGAAAGCTGTCGGGCACTGGAGCCGTCGTCGAATACGGGCCATCCGCAACCAAAGCCGAGACGGAAGCAACGCATAACACTGCAGCGCAGAGGAGAAAATGACGGCAGGCAACGATCACAGACGCGGCTTTCTATCAAACAGGAAGAACTTCCGAGGCGTGCAGCAGGAGGTTGTTTCCAGCCTTTTAACGCCAACAATCCCTATTCACCAGCGAACTGGCACAGACTTCCCAGACCTCTGCCTAATGAGTTTTCGGGTGAAAACTCCGGGGAAAACGGAGTTCTCCAGATCCGACAATACACGCCTGCGTTTGCATCGGTTATCTTTCCCCGCTTGTTTCCAGCCGATGGATGTGGTCGCATAAACTGTGCGGCCAGAATTTGCTCCACAACATGGACCGAGCCTGCCTCTGCACGCGGTCTGTGGCACTTTGAACGCATTTTTATGGAATTCGCGAGTCATCTCGCGATCTGCCCTTATGGAAAATCGCCGACTTTTCTCGTTCCTGCTGACCTCAATGGCCTTCCTCTGGCTGTGGACCGCCGTCGTACAGCCGAAGTTTTTTCCAATCCCCGTGAAGAAACCCGCCGCACCCATTGTCGCCGATGAAGCCGATTCTGGCAGCAGCAGCGGAGAAATGAGTGCGGTTGGAACGACAGAGGAAAAGCCAGCATCGGAGTTGGTAATTCCTGAACATCCTCTGGAGAAAGTCACCCTCGGCTCATCAGATTCCGAGAGCGGTTATGCCTTGAATGTCGACTTAACATCGGCTGGTGCGTCTGTCGCGAGTGTTTCGTTGACGGCGCCGCAATACAAAGATCTGCAAGACAGGAAGGTTCCTGCTCGAATTGTTGGCAACAACCTGACTGACGACAAAACCTTTTCCACAGCAATCCTGGTCATCGATCGTCAACTGGCGTCAAAGAAACAAACGCTTGAGTCCGCAAACTGGAAACTGGTTGAGAAGACTGAAACAGACACGCAGGCCAAGGCGATCTTCGAGTACGACGCCCCTGATGGGACTTTACGAGTTCGCAAGACGTTCTCACTGCCTCGCCTGAAGGTGAGCGGCAGGGAACTTGTCCAGGCATGGCACTCTAACCCATCCTTTTACACTCTCGAGATCGCTCTGGAAGTAATCAACCTGAGCGATTCACCTCGCACGTTTGATTACGAGATTCAAGGGCCGGTGGGAGTGCTCTTCGAGAATGAAGAACATACATCTAAGTATCGCGACCTGCACCTCGAGTTTGTTGATGGTACTAAAGCAGCGACACTCGCAGCCAGCGCTGTTGCCGACTATTGCGACGACCTAGACGATGAACTTGGGCGACCATCAACTCCAGCGGAACAAAAGAATAAGCTGCGTGAAGATCATGAATGGACGTCAGCCTTCCGCTATGCCGG
>CAIXQV010000990.1 GCA_903921605.1 uncultured Planctomycetaceae bacterium
GTCAACGATCGCGACGCCAGTGCCGAGACTCTCCAGTATCGTAAATCGGCCGTCTTCCTGTCCGGTCCGAGCCACAAAATTCAGTCCGCAGTCCGGTGTGATTTCTGTTAAACGAATTCTCGTGCCCGCGTTTTCGACTTTCTGCGACGGAGGTGCAGTCTGCACCGAAGTCTCCGCATCGTCCGAGAATTTTTCTGAAGAATCCGCACATCCGATAGCGACGAAAAAAAGCAGGACTCCGGAGTACAGACAAATCCTCCCCGTGATGCGGCGATAGTCGTGGTGGGAATGCTGAAAGCCACGATGCGGCCCCATTGTGTCGTCACTTTCGCAAACGGCAGGTTGAGAATTTCTTCGCATCGATTGTTGATTGATGAGCTGCACGTGCCCTATTCTCCACGACTCATCCTGGTATGAGCCTCCGCCTTATCTTTGTCTCCGACTTCGGAATAGTGTGTGGCCAGCAGAGCATGCGTCGCTCGATGAGTCGGCTCATAATCAAGTATGCTGAGCAGCCATGCCAGACCATCCTGTCGAGACTTCCATTTCCAGGTGATCTCAGCCACCTTGAAGCGAGCTTCGATGTCGTCCGGATGGGATACCACCTGCCTTGTGAGGCGAGCCAGATCCCTGAGCGCTTTAGTCGCTTCATTGACTCGCTCAAAATGTTCAACAGCTTCCTGTTCTCGCCCCGAGTTGCGCAGTGCCTGAGCATAGGCATAGCGAAACTCAGTGTTTTCGGGCTGGATTTTCAACGCCTCCTCCAGTGCTGCAAGAGCGCTGGAATAGTCGCCCTCCATTAACTGCAGACGTCCCAGTTCTGCCAGAACCTGAATATTCTTCGGGTGGGTTTTCGCGGCCGCCTGCAGAGATGTCAGCGCTTCGGCGAGTCGTCCCTGCTGCGACATGCAATGGGCCAGTGAGGCAATCACTTCCGGCGTCTGTTTGGCCAGTAGCCGGAGATTGCTCTCTGCTTCAGAGAACTTCAACTGCCGAATCTGCGTCTCTGCAAGTCGGAATCTTGCGTCATCGAGTGACGGGTCCAGTTCGAGGGCCTTCTGAAACCCGGATTCTCCAGCTGACCAGAGAAGCTGATTTGCAGAAATCATTCCCTCAATCACCCACGGGCCGGGGTCATCGGGGAAGTCACTGCGCCAACCATCAATGATTCCCGCGACTTCATGAAGTTGAAATCGAGTCATCAGAAAATCGATGTAAGCTCGACACAATTCCGGCCCGTCCGATCCTGCGTCCTGAAACAACTGACTCCAGCGTTGTCCCACCTGTGTAAACTGACCCGTCTGAGCGTAAGCGAGCAATTGCTGGCGATCCAGTTCACGACTGGGCCATCCCAGATCAAAGGCATTCTTCAATTCTGTTTTTGTGCGTTCGAATTCTCCAGCCCTGCGACTGACAATCACGGAGAGAAAATGCCACTCGCCATTCGCAGGCCAACAGCAACGAGCAATACTCAGCCATCGCTCTGCTGCGGAATGGCGACGATCTTCAATCGCAACTCTCGCTCGCCACAGAGAAACATGAAACGTCAGCAGGCCTGTTCCGACGAGAACACATCCCAGCACGATCAACCACGTAACCCAGCGTCGCGCAACCATTCTGCGTCGCCTGCGCGGCTGAGATTGTTGTTGTGTTTCGGAACCTGCTGTGGCCATGAATTACGTCTGCGCCGTCTTTCTGAATTGAACACTCCACGCATCGACAAGGCGAGTCGAATGAACCGTGAAACCATAATCTACAAGGCTTAACTCGCTCCGCCATGGGCAGCTATCAAGCCCAATCACACGGTTTTGGTTTCGTGGATTTTCCGAATTGTAGTCAGCGGATCTGCAAAACTCCCGTGAGAATACAACGAGTTCACCGCCAAACAGTTGCCCGGCGGAACGATCAGATAGAATATTCCGGGGTGCGGCACCGCTTCTGATAGCGGATACGCAGTGGAAGGCCGTTTTCGTCACCTTCCTGCCGCGGGAGAGCGCCCGAACGCCCGGCGAGATCGCTATCAAACTCTGAGACTTTCTGCAGGACGCTCGGGCAGAGCCGTGGGTTTTGGTAGCATTCCGCACTCACAAAACAGCTTTCGATCCGGAGTCCATCATGAAC
>CAIXQV010000991.1 GCA_903921605.1 uncultured Planctomycetaceae bacterium
CGAAACATTGCTGAAGTTGCTGCAAAGTGAAGACCGTCGCAGCAGTGTTGAACGTGAGCAGGAAAGACTCAACGGCTTGCTGAAGGATGTTCGAAGCATATTGGCTGAACAAAAATCAGCCCGAGCTGCAACACAGAATTCTGAAGCTCCTTCGAATGCAGCTCCCGGCCAGCAAAAAGCTCTCGAAGGTGCCAAGAAGACACTGGACTCGATGAAGGAGCACGACGACCAGCAAGCTGAAGCAGAGCAGGGCGACGACAAAGAAGACGACGAAGCCAGGGATCCGGACAGTTCAGAGGAATCGGACGGGAAAAGCATCGGGAAATCAAAGGATGGCAAGTCGGCCAAAGTAAAGCCGACTGATGGCAAGCCGGGAGAAGAGAAGAAAGATGGCGATACTGAAGGGACGGATCCCGCGGGCAAAGATCAGGAAGACAAGAAAAAGGGTGACCGCGAGCCCAAAGGCGACAGTGCTCCGAACAGTAAGCCTGGAGATGGCGAGCCTAAGGATGGCGAATCGAAGGACGGCAAATCAAAAGGCTCCGGCTCAAAGTCTGAGCAGAAGTCATCTGGCAAGAAAAAGTCGGCTGGTAAGTCCGGAGAAAAGTCCGGCAAGGATGAACCCAAAAAGACTCCGGGTCGTGAGCAGCTCGAGAACGCACAGCAGCAAATGGAGCGTGCACTTGAGGAATTGAAGGAACAGGAGCGAGAAAAGGCCCTCGAGCACGAAGACGAAGCACTTGAGGAGTTGCATGAAGCGGCATCAGAGCTGGAAGAGATGCTGAAGCAGCTTCGTGAGGAAGAGAAGGAGATGCTGCTGGCCTCGCTGGAAGCCCGATTCCAGAGAATGCTGGCTGCAGAGACTCAGATTCATGAAGGCACCGTTAGCCTCGCAGCAACGCCTCAGAAAGAATGGCTCGATCAATACTACGGGCAGTGTCGCGCATTGGCTCAACAACAGACGGAACTCGCCAGTGAATGTGCACAGACGGTGAACCTGCTACGGGAAGATGGCACATCAGTTTCGATCCTGCTGGCCGTTGAAGACATCGAAGCTGATATGGGCTCAGTTTCGGGATGGCTGCAGGAATCAAAGGTCGAAGATCTGACTCAGTCAGTACAAAATGACATTATTGAATCGCTCAAACAGTTGATCGAGACAACACAAAAAGAAATGCAGGAGATGAAGGAACAGCAGCAAAAAAGCCAACAACAGGAGGGTCCACCGCAGAAACCAGGACTCGTTGAACTGATGGCTGAAATCAAGATGCTGAGAAATCTTCAACTGCAGGTGAATCGACGAACAAAACAAGTTGACGGTCTGCTCCAGTCAGCTTCCAGTGAAGATCTTCCTTCGCTGAAGAAGCAGGTTCATGACCTTGCTGTCCGTCAAAGGCGTCTGATCGAGACAGCAAAAGAGCTTGCAAAGCAGCCTCAATAATCCGGACAATCTGCGACGCAAGGCGGGTAGCCCAATTCAAAGTGACAATCCCTATGCACCGCCACAGGAGGTTCCCGATCAGGCAGTGCAGGTTAATACGGAGAATCGGGATTTCGAACTGACCGAGAACGGAATTCTTTGTCGATCCAATGTCACGCTGCCGCAGTTTTGCCTCGTCACAGGGCAATCCGACGACCTTCGCGTTCTTACATTGAAAGTGCTCGCCCCCAGTGATGGGCTCCGAACACTGCGACATCTTGCAACAGGCCTGCTTCTGATTCCCTTGGGAATTCTCTTGTTAATCTATCTGGTGGTCGGAAGAAATAGCCCGCAAGAGGCAATCTCTCTCTATTTTCTTCTGGGAGTTTGGGCTTTCGTCGCCATGCTGATCAATCTTGCTGTGGAATTGAACACACCTCGAGTCTACCTGAAAGTCTCCCTGTCAGCTCAAAAGTACCGACAATGGAAGTGGCTTCAGTGGGCAGTACTACCTGCAATTGGCCTGACGGCCTGCAGCGAACTGATAAAGGAACTCTTTGGAGTGATTGGTCTATTTGTTTGCTGGTTTCTTGTCCTGTTGATTTTGGCGTTCTTGCGAGGACGTTTGTCAATGCGGTGGCTTGATGGGGCAAACTTGATCGCGACGCGGAAATCAGAGGAGCATTTCGAAGTCACCCGCTTCTCCGTATCGTTCATGACAGCACTTCGAGAACATGTGATCAGTTCCAGGAATGGTCCCCTCGCAAGCTAAAACTTGTAATTTGGGCGGTCTGCAGGGCAAGTGGAAGAGGGGCCATACTCAAGGTCACTTGGCAGATTTCTGGAAAGCGACTGGATCACTGGAATCACATTTGGCGATCATGAATTTTTGTTGACATTCCGCACCAGGGATTCAAAAATCCCGCAGCGGAAGGATTCAACGGTTTCGCACGTTGGAATGGGCTGTGCCCCCTCGTATGTTTGTTCAAAGGTTAATTGCCGGAACAAGTCGATGTGAGTGGCGGCCCTCTAAAGCGAAAATCTCCAGGGACGGAGGTGAAGGATCGATGACAATATTTTTGCAACCGGTTTGCACCCCACTGGAGTCTTTGAATGTCTTTTATGTATTCCGAAGCCGATGCTGGACTTGAATCTCTGTCCGAAATTGAAGGCTACGAATTCCTGAGCGATCTGGATGCCGGGTTTGAAGAAGAATTGCGGTCGTTGGGTGTTGATCCCGCGTCTCCAACGGCAGCCAAGCCGGGTTCTGAAGAAAAAGTCATGATGCTTGCCGCTCGCTATGCGGCCGGCCTTCCATTGTGGCATTCAGACGATTGTTATGACCACGGACCTGGCAGTGTTGGTAATCTCATCGTTGACGACGAGATTAGTGATGATGGTGCAGAGTCGTTCGACATCGCCTGATGCCGAACAAACCCTGTGATTGACAAAGCCAAATAAAAAACGCCACAGTAACCTGTGGCGTTTTTTCGTTGGCCTCAAAGAATCTTCATTTTCACGTGGCAGAGAAGTGACCGGAACCGCCTTCTACCTAACAGGCGGTTTACATCTACCAAAGCCACTTCGGCCGGGACTGTCAGAATCCAGTATCTTCTTCTTCCAGTTGCGACTGCAGTTGATCTCGTTCTCGACGTGTTGTCTCCAGGTCAAACATCAGATATTTGACATCCAGTCGAAGTTGGGACAACGCTTCCTGAACAAGGTTAAGAATTCGTCGGCGGCGTTGGATTGAGTCAGAGACTCGGTTGAACGCCAGAACCAGATTCTCTCGCTCCGGTCCTTTCATAGAATCTATCAAACGCCCCAATTCCAGCATTTCTACTGGTAAAGCTTCGGCCTCTGTATCGTTAAATCGCTTTTGAACTGTCATGGCAGACATCCTGGGAAGGGGGGAGTCCGCGAATTGCGATATCGCGGGCAATGCGAAAGATTCTTGTCGCCATGATTCTTCATCACAAGCAAATAGCCGGGCCGACATCAGTTTTTTTGCAACGTCTGACGGAGAATCTCACCATTCTCTCACGACCGGGCGATTTTTGGGGAATCCCGTCGGTTCACCCCCGGATAAACCAGCACGTAGCCAGCCGGAGCAACAAATCTGGGCTCGGTAAAAACTGCGACTTTCGCTAGCATTCTGACTTCCTGCAGACAGTCTGCGGCAGATTAAGATTGAAAGACAGAATGAGCACGGATGTTCAATGTTGTCAGCTAATTCTCATCCTTCACTCGAACCACAGCTTCCGCAAAATGCGAACAGCCGAAGGCATGTCACGTTCGGTTCGCGGAGTGCTTCCGCCCTACGTCGTTCCTGTTGCAAGTTTCTGACATTAGCGGTGCTCTTTGGACTGACGCTGTCATCATTCACTGCAGCCGACGAGACATTGTCTGAAGCGGTTCCTTCAAGGTGGGCAGTTATCGGAACCCAAAGGAACACCCGGGTTGAGCAAAAGCTCGCAGCCCACGACGGCGAGGCGGTACAGCGATTTCGAATGCTTAACACTCGTTTGCCCGAAGATCTTCAAATCCGGACCAGTGTGCCTGCATCGATAGTTCACAATGACTACAAGGCCTCTGTCGGGATCCACTCGTCTGTGATTGGCATTCAACTGGGTTTACTGGTGGTGCTGCCAAACCATGCTGATCCAAGAACGGGTAAGCCCCTTGAGCTTATTCTGCTCGGTGAAAAACTATCAGCGGCAGATCAGTGGCAGACTCTCCATGTGGAAGCCACAAGGAAAGTGATTGAGGCACAGACCCGACGTGTTCGCGCTGAGTTGAACAGCTCAGATATCCGCATGCAGCAGGCAATAATTACAGGTCTTGTACTGTTCGTAGAGGCGACGCCCGGGGAGGTTTTTTTTGATCTCGGTGTCGTTTCCTCCGGCCCCACCATCGCACCTGCAGAGTCTCTCATTAAGCTTGTTTCGGAGTCGTCTCCTGAATCCTCACCTTCGGAGAACGAAAGACGGTTTGTCCCTGTTGACGTCGAGCTGGGAGGACTCATGCTCGATCATAAACCCGTCGTCATGAGGATGGCTCCGGATCATGCCGAGCACATTCAAACACTGAAGCAAATCGGCCTGAACTCAGTCTGGGTTCCGGACAGTAATGATCAGGATCGTGCGAGGAGTTTGTATGAAGCAGGAATTGCAGTCATCGCGACCCCTCCCCATCCCGAATTCGAACCCGGCGACTATACGCGTCTGCTGCAATCACTTCCACCTCTCGATCAGCAGTATCCTCATGTGTCAGCCTGGCTGACAGGAACTCGAGTTTCTCCCGAGGAGCAACCTCATCTCCTGGCATGGTCTCGCGAAGTTCGCAGCGCTGACAGAAAGTATCAGCGACTGCAGATAGCTGATGTCACCGGGTCAGAAGGTTCAGTTGCTCGGGAAATCGACCTTGTTGGAATCGGGCGGCATGTTGTCGGGCGAGATATTTCCTTTGGCTCTCTTCGAAACTTACTTATCCGTCGCCAGCAGAATGCGGGCCAGATTTCCTGCCCGTGGACATGGGTTCAAACGGAGCCATCGGCATTGCAGCGAGCCTGGCGAGACGATCTGGGACTTCGTCAGACGTTTCTGGAACCGGAGCAGATTCAGCAGGGTGTCTACACGGCGTTGTCTGCCGGTTATAAGGGGATAGGCTTCTGGAAAACGCATGCTCTGCAAATCGACAATAGTGCGGATCGTGAAACCGCCATTGCTATCGAGCTTGCCTGCATGGAAATTGAACTGCTGGAACGTTTTCTGGCTCGCGGCAGAATTGAAGGTTACCTCGCACTCCATCAGGGCGAACAGAAACCAGCTTCACGAAATCGTGACACGCGATCACGTTTGAATTCTGCTCTCGGAGGCCGAACGGCTGGAGCTGCGGTCGCAGGCGCCGAGGGGCCTTCAACACATGATGCCGTTGTCATTAATGGCAATGGGAATACTCTGATCCTCGCGACAGCTTGGGATAACGTCTCGCAATTTGTTCCAGGCCCTCTGTTTGAGCCGGAAGTCAATCTGATCGTAGCTGCGTCGGAAACTTCTTCCGCGTGGCAGATCTCCACGACAGGGATCAGTGGGTTGCCTCGAGAAGTGACGGCAGGCGGCCTGTCACTAAAGATCAAAAATTTCGATCAAAGCGCGGCGCTGGTGATTTGTTCCAACCCTGCGGCACTGATTCCCGGGCTGGAAAAGCAAATTCACGCGATGGCCCCGCGGGCTGCCGCAAGAACGACGGAGCTGGCTTCTCTGAAGTATCTGCGAGTTCTGGAAACTCTCGAACTCCTGCGGGACGAGCATACTGTCTCACCTCAGGTCGATGCTCTGATGTCGCAGTCCAAACAGATGCTGGACCGAGCTGAGTTTGAACTGAAAAATCAGGACTTCCATGAGGCCGCACAGCGTGCACGCGACTCCATGCGATTTGCCAGACTGGCTCAACAGGAGTGCTGGAAACTTGCCATTGCAGATCTGAGCTCGCCGACGTCGTCTCCACACACCATATCGTTCGCAACGCTTCCCGATCACTGGCGTTTGATTCATTACATTGAGCAACAGCAGCACCGTCTCAGTGATAATCTTCTGCCATCGGGCGATTTTGAGAACCTGCGCTCGGCATCACAGGAAGGCTGGAACCTCAGCATTGCACCAAAGTCTCCCTGCTCGGCAACCGCCGATGTGCTACAGGATCCCCGCGCGGGGAAGGTTCTGCGATTGATTGCCTGGTATGCAAACCCCGAGTCAAACCGACTCTCACGCGATGATTCAATGCCGATCACGGTGACAACGCCACCTATAGAGGTAAATGCGGGAGACGTGATGATCGTCAGCGGACGAGTGAGAAAAGGGCGAACCGCGTCGCCTGAATCGAAGCGTCCTCTTGTGATCTTCGACTCTGAGCTTGGTCCTGAGAACAGCGTGCGCACGGAATTGGAATCCGAATGGACCAAATTTGAGATGATTCGCCCGGTCAGTTCATCAACATCATTCTCTGTAACTATTGGCCTGATGGGACAAAGCGGAGTTGAAGAAGCGCATATAGACGACCTGAAGATTCGTCGCATACCAACGCTGCAATCGTCTGAGCCGATGCGACTTACAGGCGACGAGAAATCTTTGCCCCTGAACAGCCCTGAGTAGAACGCTCGCAATGACATGGATCCTGCTCAGCTTATGCTCGGCCGTTTTTCTGGGATTCTATGAAATCGCCAAGAAGGTTTCGCTGAAAGAGAATGCCGTCCCTCCCGTTCTGTTTTTTAATGTTCTGACTGCCGCGAGTCTTTGGCTTCCATTGATCCTGTTCTCTCAATTCTATCCCACAGGATTACCGGCTCACTTTCTGCGAGTTGAATCGCTGTCCGGAACGGGGCACATTCTGTTGTTCCTGAAATCACTGATCGCAGGCAGTTCCTGGATCTTCGCATCGTTTGCTCTTAAGCATCTGCCAATGTCGATTGCCGCTCCTATTCGAGCAAGCAGCCCACTCTGGACGATTACGATCGCAGTTATTTTCTTAAGCGAACGGCCCGATTTGTGGCAGTGGGGCGGGATCACCATCATTCTGATCTCCTTCTACGCATTCTCGCTGGTAGGGCGAAAGGAGGGGATTCACTTCCACAGAAACCGCTGGGTTGGCTTTATGGTGATCGCAACACTGCTTGGGGCCTGCAGTGCCTTGTACGATAAGTTCCTGCTACAAAACTGTCATCTGCATGCTGCGACTGTTCAGGCATGGTTCTCTGTGTATCTTGTGCTGGTCATGACTCCCTTGGTGACGCACTGGTACTTTAAAGGGCGCACGACGACTCCCTTTCAGTGGCGCTGGTCAATCCCCGTGATCTCCATCCTGCTGCTTGTCTCCGACTTTCTTTACTTCACTGCGATTGAAACGCCAGGGGGATTGATCTCCGTCATTTCTCCGCTTCGAAGAACTTCGATCGTGATTGCATTTATCGCCGGAGTCAGAATCTACGGAGAAAAGAATCCCTTGCCCAAAGCCGTTTGTATCCTCAGTATGCTGGTCGGAGTTTACGTTCTGAGCCTGTCGAGAGGATAAGAGATGATTACGAACACCATGAGTCCATCGAACAGCTTGTCTGGCCAATCCGCGACTCCGTCTGTTAAAGACAGTGTGCAAAAACGCTGGTGTCGATTTTTTTCCGGAAGAACGCTGTGGAAGTCAGGAATCGCGGCTTTGATCGTTCTGGCCAGTACATCGATTGTGGCGGCCTGTAACATTCCGGTATTTCGATTTGCACTTGAGAGATGGAAGTCTGACGTCTGCGAGCTTGTTGTCTTCTTCGAACAACCGCTTTCATCTGACGATGAAATGATGATCAAAGAGCTCGAACAGGAGTCCATATTGAAGAGCGGTGCCGCGAATCTTAACGTGCTGCGCGTCGACATTAATCAAACAACTGATCAGGAGCTTCGAGACCTCTGGATTACGACGAAGCAAAAAACGGATCTGCTGCCACCCGCAGCCGTGGCCCGGTCACTGAAAGGAAAGGGGCAGACCATCAATCATTGGCATGGATCTCTTCAGGAACTCAGATCTTCTAATCTTTTGCGTTCTCCAGCCAGAAGCCAACTCCTGCGACGTCTTCAGGAAGGCGACTCGATCGTCTGGCTGATGCTTCGATCATCAGATGAGCAGCGAAATGCGAAAGTCAGAGAACTCCTGAATACTCAGTGCAAAGAACTACCACGACGCATTCAGTTACCGGAGGGCATCGGATTGCCAGGCTCAGAACTGTACTCAGAGGTTCCTTTGCTACTTCAGTTTTCCGTGCTTGAAATCAACCCGAATGACCCAGAAGAACAGTATCTGGTCCGACAGATTTCCGGACTCAAGATCGATGCTTTTCGGGAAGGGAGTCCGCTGATCGTTCCCGTGTTCGGGCGGGGACGCGTTCTTGAAGTGATCCCCGGAGAACAGTTGAACGCAGATTTGATCCACGATCTGACTGAGTTTCTGTGCGGTGCTTGTTCCTGTCAGGTCAAAGAACAGAATCCGGGCTTTGATCTCTTGCTGACCACCGACTGGAATCAGGCTTTGTTTGGGGAAGGTGCCGAGCGTCCTCCAGCAGATGCTGCGATCGGCAACGGACAGAAGAAAACGCCCGAACTGATACCTATTCCATCCGGGCGTTCAAAAAAGCAGCGTTAGACGTGGTTTGATGTCGTCAGTACTTGGCATGGAAAAACTATTTGGCAATTGTGGCCTCAAGGACCTGCGTCATCCATTTTCCGCCTTCAAGGAATGTCATGACGGCCTGATCTCCGCCTTTCCGCTGTGCCGCGGAGACAGATTTATCAGCCTCGCGTATCAATGAATCTGACCGCACTGCAATTCCACTCTGCGGCGCGTAGTACGCTACTCCAATACTGCACGTAATATGTCTCGACGGATCTATTGTCGACAGTTCTGATCGGATTCGACTGCGAATTTGATCACAGACCATTGTGAGCATATCCGAATTCACATCCTTGAGAGTGATGACAAACTCATCGCCGCCGTATCGGACGACAGAGTCAGAAAGTCGAACACACTCACGAAGGATTGCGGTTGCCTTCTGCAACAGCATATCGCAGAACAGTGGGCCCGCTTCCTGATTGAGCCCTCGAAAGTTATCAAGATCAATCAACAGCAGCCCAATGGGAACCTGGTGCTGATGAGCCTGATCGATAACGGAACTCAATGCAGGTTCAAGCCAGCCACGATTGAAGGCGCCCGTCAGGTTATCCTTCCATGCGGCCTCTCGCACATGGAGTGACTCTGCCGTTTCGAGTCGAATTCTCTCGAGGCGTTCGATCCTCGGATTTGCATTCACAAGTCGCAGTTGGCTGGCCAGCGCAATCTGTCCCAGTAATTCCTGAGCCTCTGCCAGGATGGATTCCAGGGCCGGAGGTCTGCCGACATCAATTCCGAATGTTGCACTCAGTTCTCCGACTCGTGAATCGATATCGGCAAGGACGCGGAAGACATCATTGGGACGCAACGCAAAGACCTGCATCAGGAGTCGTTCGATATGTTCTCTGCTGCAACTTAGATTGTGGCTGACTTCTTCGAGGTATTCAGAGACATGCGTTGCCGTGATCAAGGCTGCGGGCAAGGAGGTGCTGGATACGAATTTTAGTGGCACCACTCTGTGAGCCGATGCATGGTGAACGCCGATTGCGTCGATGAATTCACTCTCCAGATTCCATTTTCGACACAAGCCCTGGCTCACTTCCACGTGAGTAAATCCCAGCCATTCCTGTTCCCGTTGACGCTGAGTACGTTCGTCCTCTGGCTCCAGAACGTTTTCCACATAGGCTTCGCCGCAGGTATGCAGTAACGCAAGTCGGCCAATGTCCTGAAGCAGTCCGGCCAAAAACCAGTTTGCAGGATCCACCTTACCTCCCTGCCGCTCGCCCAGAGCTTCGGCAACAGCGGCCTGAGTCAGCGATTCTCGCCACACCATCTGATAACTGCGACGTAAGTTGAACGAGTTGCGGTTCTGGTATTCGGCCAGACAGAATCCCAGAACAAGGGTGCGAACCATCGTGGTCCCAAGTCGGGGCACTGCCTGTTCAATGGAATTTGCCCGAGTTCTCATGCCAAGCAACGCAGAGTTGGCAGTCTTCAGAATACGTCCTGCGATCGCGGGGTCGGTACGGATCGTTTCAATCAGTTGGTCATAGTTTGGATCTGGGTCGCGAGCGATCTCCACAATTCGGGCCGCTACTTCCGGAAGGCTGGGAATTCGCTCTGACGCGAGAATGGATTCAAGAGAATAGGGCACGATCTGCTCCGGAGAATAATCTACAGGGAACGACCTCGACACATTATCAGCCTGGCACATGAACAAGGCCGGTTGCATTTTTGCAGCATTGCTATCGGGTAAATGCCCGGCAACTTGCGGATCGATTTACCCCAATTGCCCATATTAAACGAATGCTGCTGGTCATGCCGATTGTGAGGAATTCGAATTCAACGCTACGAATCAAAAGACGACAGGGCAGGCCAGGGTGCTCGAAATAATGGATGAGATTGATGGCCCCAGCCCGAGCGACAAGACTTTTGCCTGATCGCTAAATTCGGTTAACTCCACCGTAACTGAGCAGTCCCTGAAATCACAATTTATGCGACATCACAACGGATTCCGGTAAATCATTACCGAGCATTGCTGACCACGTCGCTGTTTTTGCCGATAGCCGATTGCAGGTGCGTAAATCGGCCTCCAGCACATTCACTGTTCGGAAGCAGCTCAACTTCTGAGTCGCCGGTTGTCTTCGGAGCGAATTCACATGCGTTTTTGGTTACTTACCTGCGGAATCATGATCATCTCTTCGGCGGCGTCATGTCACGCCCAGCACGGAGGATGGAAGTCCGATTATGCCGAAGCATCCACTGCGGCTGAGAGAGAGGGACTACCGATTCTTCTGCATTTCCAGGCTTGGTACTGTGGGCCATGTCAGCGGATGGACCGAGATGTTTTCCCGCACGCGGATGTTCAGAAAGCTCTATCTACAGGATTAGTTTCTGTTGAAATTGACGTCACGAAAGAACCGGACCTGGCTGCGAGGTTTGAAGCATCAACTGTGCCACGTGACGTCGTCGTGTTCGCGGATGGGACGGTGGAAACGTTGAACATTGGCTACATGAGTCGTGCAGCGTACGTCTCTCTTTTGAGCGACACGGCAGATCGCGGCAAAACCAAGATCAAGGTTAAGCCTCGGGGCGAAGAAGATAAGCAAAAGATCAACGACGATCCCGTTCCGAATCCGACGGATCCGTCATCTCAAACTGCATCCCCTCAGCCACCTGTCGAGAGCGATTCCGAAAAGACAGTGAAGCCAGAGCCTGAGAATGCTGAACCATCAAACGAGGAGTTTATAACGGGACTGGACGGATATTGTCCGGTCCGACTCCACGATGCACGAGAATGGACACCCGGCCTGGAGTCGATCGTCGCTGATTATCGCGATATTCGCTATCGATTTGCGTCAGAGTCCGATCGAGACAAGTTTCTGAAGAACCCGGTCGCGTATGCTCCGCAAGATCTGGGTTGTGATCCTATTGTTCTCACGAATGAGGGCAAGGCGGTTGCGGGCAGGATTCGATATGGTGCCTTCTTCGACCAGCGTCTCTACCTGTTCAATTCGCAGGAGAATCGAGAACTCTTTAAGAAATCCCCATTGTTGTATATCGAGATTCGCAGCGCGCTGAAGGCCGATCAGATCGAGGACATTCGCAGACAATGACCTGTCGCAAGCTGACACGTAGCTCAATCAGGGCTTCAGCATTGCCTTCAGGTCTGACATCGCTGTTTTGTTTGTAGTCGTTGTGCTGACAACTTTGCCCTTTGCATCGATTAGCCATACCGATGGGGCGCGAGCAACTCCCCAGAATCGAATCAGAGGGCTGTCCCAGGATCTTTGTTGAACATTAGGAAAGAAGATCTGCTGGCCCGGGACATTGTTCATTTCCATGAAAGAATTCAATGTCGATTCGTCCTCATCCAGGGCGACTCCGACGATACGCAATTGATCAGAAGGCCATTGGGAGCGAATCTTCTCGAGCACAGGGAGAAGCCCCTCAGAGAACTCCGGACTGTCTGACTCCCAGAAGTAGATTAGTGTGGGTTTCCCCGGAAAATCGTCTGCAGAAACAAATCCGCCGTCAGCCGTAGGACCAGAGAATTGTGACAATTGCTGCCCAACAAGAGACAGCCGACGCAAAGAGGCAGTCGCATTTTGCCCCTGTTCTGTCTTGCCAAATTTTTCTGCCAATGCCGTGTAGCAAAGCTTACATTCGGTCATCAGGCGTGCAGAGAGCTCGGGGTCGTCTGTAGCATTGGCATGCAATTCACAGCTGCGGGCTGCTCCGAACAGGAGGCTTACGGATCGCTGTGTCTGTTCCGGGAAACGGTCAGCGAATTCGCGTGCCCAACGAGACAAATTTTCGAACCAGACTGGCTTGGCCTTACCATGTAAACCCGCTTGGGTGTGTGCAAACTTGGCGATGGTGTAAACGCCTTCGGCGGCCGCAACCGATTTGGGATCACGATCATTCAGTGCCTTAACGTCAGCATAAAGCTGATCACTCTCGGTCTCGCCCCCAAGTAACGCCAACTGGAACCTTGCTTCCAGCAGTTGCCCAATGGCCTGATGGAATTGTGGCTTGCGAGCCTCATCGTCCATGGTGATCCGAAGAACATTCGTCGCCATTTCAACAACCCGCTCATTTCTTTCACGGCGAGCTGCATTCACATCCTTTGTATCCGCCGGAAATGGCGCAATTCGAAGACGCTGAACTTCCTTCAAAGTCTTTGTGGCATCGTCATCCGGAAATGGCGATTTTTCCGTCGTTTTGTCCGAATCTGTACCCCCGGAATTGCTCTCACCGACTGTCGCCTTGGCGGGGCTTTCGATTGATGCCGTAATCGCCTTGACCGACTTTCCGGGGGAAGGATTTCCCTCAGCAGTCTGGATTTCTTGGGAGTGTTTCTCTGCAGCATTTGCTGGCGTTTCGGAAACGCCGCCCTCATCGCCACCGCCGCAGCCCAAAATCGCCCCGGCAATTAACAAAGAGCCAGAAAGTTGCTGAAATCGAATCATGGACATCAACGTCGATCCTTCGCTGCGTCGGTCTAATTTCTTAAGTTTGCCCCCCGGGCATCGGCCTTGGTTCTATCGAAAATCCGACTTTGTGGAAATACGAATTTGCCGGGAACTGCATGCCGTGGCATGTTCATTGCTATGCTTCCTGATTGTGGAATCGACCTGAATGTTTCGATAGCCTTCGTGCACGGAGACTCACTGGCGGCTCCACTCATCAAGCCTGTTCATGGTCGTCAATAGCCCTGATAATGACTTCTCTTCAAGGATGCGACTCGGTGACTTCTTCAAAAACGGCAGTTATGGTTGACCCGAGGCAGTTACATGTGCTTGCTATCCATGCTCACCCAGACGACATCGAATTCCAATGCGCTGGAACACTGATGAGACTAAGAAAACTGGGGTGTCGCATTTCTGTTGCCACGATGACCCCGGGTGACTGCGGCAGCGCGGAGCACAGTTGTGAAGAGATCGCTGCGATACGCCGCGAAGAGGCCCGTAAGGCTGCGGCGATTATTCAGGCCGAGTGTCATTGCCTTGAATTCCGCGATTTGTCGATTGTTTTTGACAACGACAGTCGTCGACGTATGACGGAGTTTCTTCGCCGCGTTGTCCCCGACATTATTCTGACCGCCCCGCCGATAGACTATATGCACGATCACGAAATCACTAGCGCCTTGGTTCGTGATGCCTGTTTTAGTGCATCGGTGCCAAATTACCGCACTTGCCAATGGGATCCCGCACCTCCCACTAAAAAGATCCCCTGGCTCTATTACGTTGATTCGATCGAAGGAATTGATCACTTTGGCAATCGAATTCCGACGGACTTTGTAATCGACGTCAGTGACGAATTCCCGGAGAAGCTCGACGCTTTGGCATGCCATGCCAGCCAACGCGAATGGTTACGCCGACAGCATGGCATGGACGAATATCTTGACGCCTGTAAACGCTGGAGTAGTCAACGAGGGAACGAGATTGGTGCGAAATTCGGGGAAGGGTTCCGTCAATACAAGGGGCACCCGCATCCTTCCAGCAACATTCTTGGGGAACTGCTGGGACTCTGACATCTTCTGTGGGAAAGCCAACCGGTGGAATATTCGGGACTCATCAATGGTATTGATCGGGCTTAGCCAAGCGGAAAGTTTGGAAAAGGCGTAAGCCTTCGCCACCAGCCCCTACGCAACGATCAAGTTGATTCCAATTCCTGAAAACTGAAGTTGAGTAATCTAGCCCGGATTCGCAACATTTCTGCTGCGTGCTATGCTTTTCCGAGCCGATGTCCTTGCCAGCCACCCGTATTTATCTGTTTTTGTTACCGAGAGAACTCGATCCATGTCAGACCATGCTTCCCACGACGCTGCTTCTGCCTCACAGGACACGCCACTATTTTCTGCCGTGGAAGTTGAGCAGTTTTCTGCGGATGATGTGACGGCTGGCAGCGCGATTGGAAAGATGCTGTCCGCACTGTTCCTGTACACCATTTTTGCGATGGCAATTGCCGGATGGTGGACTCATTCGTCGATCATCGCTGACAACGCTTATGGGTCAGGTGCGGAGCAGGGCGAAGCGGCAGACCATGCAGCAGAAAAAGCTGGTCATTGATTTGCGCTGAGACCGATCGCGGTTGCGGTTGCGTATTCGCGAGCATGTGAAATGGTGATTAGGATCTCGGCGATCTTTCTTTCGTTCGCTATCCGCGAAGCCTCGCCGCTCAGTTTTACTGTTGGTTGCCCGGTGTGGAGTGCGATGATCTCCACATCGTGAAAAGTGATGCCCTGGACGAATCCAGTGCCGAGTACCTTCACGACGGCTTCTTTTGCAGCCCAGCGTCCGGCAAAACGAACGGCTGAATCTCGATGCCGCATTGCGTACTCAATTTCCACTGACGTGTAGCATCTCTGCAAAAAATGATCGCCATGCCGCTCGATCATGCTGCGGATCCGCTCAATCTCAACAATGTCAGTTCCAATGCCGAGTATCATCGTTCTCTACACAATCAAACAGATGGAAGTCAGGTGGCAGAGCAGGGGCATAGCGTTTTCGGGGACAGAAAATACAGTTCTGATTCGACAGTCCATTAACGCAAACCAGGAGATGCCCCGGGCAAGGATCCTTGTGTCATGGCCCTTGAGCAGTCCACGTTATTTGATGGCTGGTCGATGCGATCGATTTGAATGGCGGTGGACATGAACGGCAATGGCTGCGAACGGGTCGGCCGTCTTCGAAAAAGGGCGTTCCCGGTTTTTAATACGGGAACTCACTATTCCGTTGAGCGTCGATTAAGCGCCGTACTTCTCAAGACGCCCTGCATGGGACAGGGCCTGAAGCATCAAATACTTGGCTTCGAACATACCCAGTTCGCCGACTCGGCAGGCTGACTCACCGAACTGCTTTGATCCGTCGAAGCGGCAAATGTCAGACACAAGCATGGTAGGGACCGGATGGCCACTGTGAGACTTCATCTTTGCGGGAGTACTGTGGTCTCCTGAAATAATCAGGACGTCCGGCTTGAGAGCGTTGATTCGCGGAATCGCCGAATCATATTCCTCTGTCCGTTTTACCTTCGCGTCAAAGTTTCCATCTTCACCAGTGCTGTCCGTGTATTTGAAATGAATGAAGAAGAAGTCGTATTTCGACCAGTTCTCCTCGAGGCACTTCATCTGATCGTCGAGCGTGTGTCCGGCATCCAGGATTTCCATATCGACAAGGCGTGCGAGGCCACGATACATCGGATACACCGCAATCGCAGCTGCTCGAGTTCCGTAGACTTCCTGAAACTTTGGTATCGGAGGCATCTTCGCAATCCCCCGCATCGTTAGCAGATTCGCTGGTGCATCATCTTTCAGGATAATTGCAGCCTGTCGCATGAACTCACTCAGTATCTCGGCCGTCTTCTGAGACGCGGCATCCGCGCCCTGTGGCTTAATTGGCGCAGCTCCGGTTCGCTGGGGGTCGGTGTCGTTCACGCGACCGCCCAGTCCATCGCCACGAATCACGATGACCAGCCGATACTCCTTCACATGACGCACAAAGACTTCGACACCAGGAATGGTGATCTTGTCGAGCTTTTCGCAGAGCTTGGCTGCAATGTCACTGGAGATCCGTCCTGCTCGGCGATCAGTAATGATTCCGTTGGCATCAACCGTACAGAAGTTGCCTCGAACTGCGACATCGCGATCAGTCAGGGCGAAGTCGATGCCCAATGCCTCAAGAACTCCTCGACCAATGTCGTACTTCAGTGGGTCATACCCGAACAATCCCAAATGGCCCGGCCCGCTTCCCGGGGCGATTCCCGGCAGGACAGGAATACTCATCCCCAAAACACCTCTTTGCGCTAATGCATCAAGATTGGGTGTATTGGCAGTTTCCAGTTCTGTTTTTCCACCCGGATGTAGCGGCAAGCCACCGAGACCATCAGCCACATAGAGTACGATTTTTGAATCAGAAGCACGCTGCAATCGTCGTGTCAAATCATGAATGTCGGTCATCGAAGGCCGTTCCTGATACGATAAAAGTAGAACCATGTAAAAACAGCGGTTGCAACATCGAGAGAGCATTACCCGCATTCGCGCGCAACCTAACATGAACACAGCAACAGGTTACAAAGCCTGCCGTGGAATCAAAGTGAGTCCATAGATTCGTATCGCAGATGAGATGACCAATGTTCACGAACGTCTGTTTACCAGCAATGTGCCGTGGGGCTTGCCCGCGGTCTGTGATGGGGATCCAGTTCGGCAGAATGTGCCCGAACTCATGCCATCGAGGCGAGTAAGGGCGTACGTGATCGCCCGGTATTGAGACAAAAGATCTCGAAATCTGCGAGAAGTTGACAAGTTGCTCGCGGTTGTTGCAGTTCAAACTTAGGGTCCTATAATCCGCCGGGCATTCGGAATCGTTCGGAACTCTGATCTTCTCCGACGCCTTTCATGACGTGTTTTCCTAACCTTGATTTCCGCGGGAGGAGCGTGACTCTTGGACGCTCTGCTTCGAACGTTGAGCCTGCCGGCTCAGATCCTCTCCAGAGTTCCCGGACTTGGTCCGCTGGTCAAAGTCTGCTCAACCACGGTTGGGCAAAAGATTCTGATGGCGATCTCCGGGCTATCTCTCTGTGGTTTCCTGGTCGCTCATCTCGCTGGGAATCTGAAACTGTACGCGGGTGAGCAATCGTTCAATGACTACGCGCATGCGCTGCATAGTCTTGGACCTATACTGGCTGCAGCTGAAATTGGGCTGTTCGCCATGTTTGCGCTGCACATCGGGCTGGCGGTTTCCACCGGTGCTTTAAACAAGGTCGCGCGAGGTAAGGATTATTTCATCAAGGAAACGAAGCAGGGTGTTTCCATTCTGCCGGGTGGTGCATCCTCCTGGATGATGGTGACAGGGTTGATCATTCTGTTTTTTCTCGTGTGCCACATCATTGATATGAAGTTGAAAGTTGGTCCCGGTGTCGATTATACGCCGGCCCTGAACGCTGAAAAAATCGCTGACAATGAATATCAGGCCGTCAAAGCAGTGCTGTCGACTCCTTCGCGGGCGTTCATTTACATGGTCGGTCTTGTTGCGTTGGGGATTCACCTTTCCCACGGTATCCGCAGTGCTCTGCAGACGCTGGGCATCAATCACAACCGATGGAATTTTATTCTGCACTGGTTATGCATCGCGCTTGCCTGGACTTTGGCGGCTGGATTCATCAGTCTCGTCATCTGGGCGATTGGCGGAAAATAATGAATTGCGACTCTGATCGTCAGGGTCGTCGGTTGGTGGACAGCCAGAACAGTTTCAAGAAATTTTCGAGGTCTTCCCATGGTTCGCGTGGCAAGTGACACACTGAACTCGCGAGTTCCCGACGGCCCGCTTCAGCAGAAGTGGGACAAGCATCGTTTTGATCTTAAGCTGGTCAACCCGGCGAACAAACGCAAGTTTACTGTGATTGTTGTTGGCACTGGCTTGGCCGGTGGTTCGGCCGCCGCCTCCATGGCAGAGTTGGGATACAATGTCAAGGCGTTCTGCTTTCAGGACAGCCCACGACGAGCCCATAGTATTGCGGCGCAGGGTGGAATCAATGCTGCAAAGAACTATCAAAACGATGGCGACAGCGTCTGGCGGTTGTTCTACGACACTCTCAAAGGTGGAGACTACCGGGCGCGCGAAGCGAATGTGCATCGGCTTGCTCAGGTTTCCACAAGCATCATCGATCAGTGCGTCTCTCAGGGCGTTCCATTTGCTCGTGAGTACGGTGGAACTCTGGCAAACCGGTCGTTTGGCGGTGCTCAGGTTTCCCGAACGTTTTACTGCCGTGGTCAAACCGGACAGCAACTTCTGCTGGGTGCTTATCAGGCGATGATGCGTCAGGTGGGGACCGGCAAAGTCAAGTTGTTTGCTCGGCGAGAAATGCTTGAGCTGATCGTTGTCGACGGTCTTGCTCGCGGGATTGTGGTTCGCAATCTCACAACTGGTCAGCTTGAAACTCACACTGCTGATGCGGTTGTGCTCTGTACTGGTGGTTACGGAAACGTTTATTACCTGTCGACAATGGCGAAGGGCTGTAATGTCACGGCCGCCTGGCGATGTGCTCGAAAGGGCGCATTGTTTGCCAACCCAAGCTATACGCAGATTCATCCGACCTGCATCCCTGTCAGCGGTGACTATCAGTCCAAACTGACTTTGATGAGCGAAAGCCTGCGAAACGACGGACGTGTTTGGGTTCCGCTGGCGAAGGGTGACAAGCGTTCTCCGGATCAGATCCCGGACGCGGAACGAGATTACTATCTGGAACGACGCTATCCATCGTTCGGGAATCTTGCACCAAGAGACATTTCCTCTCGTGCGGCGAAGGAACGATGTGATGCCGGGAATGGCGTGGGTGACTCCGGTCTTGCGGTGTTTCTCGACTTCCGGGACGCTATCAAACGTGATGGCGAGGACGTGATCAGGAAGAAATATGGCAATCTGTTCCATATGTACAACAAGATTACGGCGGAGGATCCTTACAAGCAGCCGATGCGAATCTTCCCTGCGGTTCACTATACAATGGGTGGGCTCTGGGTTGACTATAACTTGATGAGCAACTTGCCCGGCTTGTATGTCCTTGGCGAAGCAAACTTCTCAGATCATGGTGCTAACAGACTCGGAGCCAGTGCGTTGATGCAGGGGCTCTCCGACGGTTATTTCGTGCTTCCGTACACGATTGGCGATCATCTGGCCACATCCAAACTGGATACCATTCGGGATGATCATCCGGCCTGTATGCAGGCGATGCAGGAGGCGCAGAATCGCATCAACAAGTTGATAGCAGTTCAGGGCAAGCGGTCGGTCGATTCATTCCACCGTGAGTTGGGACTGTTGATGTGGGACAAGTGCGGAATGGCTCGGAATCGCATAGGTCTTACGGAGGCGATCGACAGAATTCGTGGTCTCAGAGATGAATACTGGCGGGACGTGCGAGTTCTGGGTTCCGGAACAACACTGAATCAAAGTCTGGAGAAAGCGGGCCGAGTAGCCGACTTCATGGAATTTGCAGAACTGTTGGCCACGGACGCCTTACACCGTGAAGAGTCCTGTGGTGGACACTTCCGCGAGGAATATCAGACGGAAGAGGGCGAGGCCGCTCGTAATGATGCAGACTTCTCGTACGTCGGTGCATGGGAATACCGCGGCACTGAACAGGAGCCTGTTCTGCATAAGGAACCGCTGGTCTTCGAAAACGTTAAGCCATCGACCAGGAGTTACAAATAATCATGAGCAATCATCTACTGAATTTGAACCTCCGAGTCTGGCGTCAATCAGGGCCTAACGAGGGAGGCAGTTTCAAAACGTATCGACTGGGTGGTGTCAGCACTCACATGTCGTTCCTTGAGATGCTGGATGTTCTGAATGAGCAACTCATCGTACAGGGTGAAGAACCGGTTGCCTTCGACCATGACTGCCGCGAAGGGATTTGTGGCATGTGCAGTCTGATGATTAATGGCCAGGCTCATGGCCCGGACAATGCAACCACGACTTGCCAATTGCACATGCGACGCTTTAGTGACGGCGACACGGTCACGATTGAACCTTGGCGTGCATCGGCATTTCCCGTTCTGCGCGACCTTGTGGTCGATCGATCTGCTTTTGACCGAATCATTGCCGCTGGCGGTTTCGTCTCGGTCAATACTGGTAATGCGCCCGATGGTAATGCGATTCCTGTGCCCGGTGTCAGGCAGGAAGTCGCCATGGATGGCGCTGCGTGTATTGGCTGTGGAGCCTGCGTTGCGGCCTGCAAGAATGCTTCAGCGATGCTCTTTGTGTCGGCTAAAGTATCGCAATTGGCCGTGCTTCCACAGGGGCATCCCGAACGTAACGCACGAGTGCTGAATATGGTCGCTCAGATGGATAAAGAAGGTTTTGGGTCGTGTACGAACACGTCCGAATGCGAAGCCGCGTGTCCTGCTGAGGTCTCCGTTTCTCACATCGCAAGACTTAATCGAGAGTATCTGCGAGCATCAATTCTTGCTGAGAATTAGATCCTGATCAGGCGGCCTCTGATGTGGCTCGCAGAAACTTTGGGCAGCATTGAGTCCTCAGCGAACGTGCGACTGCGAGTTTCGTGTTTGCACTGCTCAGGAATTTGGTGAAGGATGTCACACAACTAACGATAGGTCCGCTCGTGCGTAAGACTCCTCTGAATTTGTGGCATCATACGCACAATGGTCGGATGGTAGACTTCGCTGGCTGGGACATGCCGGTTCAGTATTCCTCGATTGTTGAAGAACATTCTGCGATCCGCAACGCAGTAGGGCTCTTTGATATTTCCCATATGGGACGCCTGCAGTTTCGCGGCGACTTGGCTGCAGAATTCCTGAATGGCATTCTGACAAACGATACGTCGAAACTCAGGGTCGGCGATGTTCGATATTCGCTGGTCTGTGGAAAAGACGGCGGCATATTGGACGACATTCTTGTTTATCGCCTTCCCGATCGATGGGAACTGGTTGTTAATGCCTCAAACCGCGAAAAGCTCATAGACTGGCTTTCAAATTCTGCAGGTTTTGCTGCCGTTGAATTTATCGACGCAACTCTGCATACCGGCATGATTGCAGTGCAGGGGCCCAGGGCGTTGGAGTTGCTGGGGCGTATTTCTTCCTTGCCGCTTGGAGAGATGAGTTATTACACGGCTGCTGACGTGACCTTGTTGGATTCACCGGCGCTGGTATCAAGGACCGGATACACCGGTGAGGACGGCTTCGAAATAATTGTGCCTGGCCATGCAACTGAGCGGATATGGCAGAGAATAATGGAGGAAGGTTCGCCTCTGGGAGTTATCGCAGCAGGTTTGGGCTGCCGGGACACACTCAGACTCGAAGCCGCAATGCCTCTTTATGGTCACGAGCTCAATGAGACCATTGATCCTCTGACCGCTGGCCTTGGATTTGCGGTTAAGTTCAATAAGCCGGAGTACACTGGAAAAGCGGCATTGGAACAAATCCGTTCTGCGGGACTCAAAATGGCTCGAGTTGGCCTCGTGCTTGAAGGTCGCCGGATCGCGAGGGAAGATTCCCCGGTGCTGGTTGAGAGAGAACCTGTTGGTAAAGTCACTTCAGGCACATTTTCACCAACGCTGCAGAGGGTCATTGCCATGGCTTACATTCCTCACCAGTTTTCCAGCGTAGGAACAAAGGTGGAGATTAACCTTCGGGGTGCAATGGTTGCGGCTGAAGTGACCGGTTTGCCGTTCTATAAGCGAAAGAGCTGATTTCCCTGACGGAATTCACTCTTTTCGCGGAGTTGACCGACAGTTTTCACCAGTTGCTCGTTGAAAATTCAACCGCAAATCCCGATTGGTCAGAAAAACTGATGATCTGTCGGAGTCCGTGCGAAGACAGACCCTGCGAGTTGCCGAATACCTCGGTAATTTGACCTTTCCGAATGTTCCATTTGGACTCAGACGATGGCCGATCGCGACTACAGCACTTATCAGCAAAAAGTCATCAAACGCTACTACGACAACAAGGATCAGATCGACGAGCAGCGTTTAAGCGAACTGGTAACCAATCTCTACCTCGCTCCTCCCAAGAAGCAGGCTAAAATGTGGGAGTCCGCTGAAGAGTTGATGACGCGAATGAAGATTCCAGTGACTCGCATTGACCATGTCATGCAAGCCAAGGATCCAGCGGTGCTGGCCAAGGTTGTTGAAGAGCTGGAAAAGGGGATTCTCAAGCGAGGCTAAGCGAATGCCCCATGGCCAGATTACTGACACCGGTCGCCGTAGGCTTATCGTGTTGCAGGTCCTTCCGGCACTCGAAAGTGGCGGCACCGAGCGTGGTGTCATTGAAGTCGCTGCGGCGTTGGTTGCGGCTGGCCATCGCTCAATTGTGATCTCCGCTGGTGGGCGCATGGCAGGCCGACTGACAGAGCAGGGCAGCGAGCATGTTCAAATAGACCTAGGCACAAAGTCACCATTAACTTTGCGTCACATTCCCTGGCTCAGACGATTTCTGCTTGAGCAGAACGTCGACGTAGTTGATATCCATTCCCGGATGCCGGGCTGGATTACTTTTGCCGCGTGGAAAAGCTTGCCTGTCTGTCGTCGACCTGCGCTGGTCTCGACCGTCCATGGGTTTTATTCTGTGAATTCCTACAGCAGCATTATGTGCCGTGGTCAGCATGTTGTCGCAGTCTCGGATTCAGTCGCTGACTATATTCGCCAGAACTATTCCTTTGTGCCAGAGGAACGACTTCATGTCATACATCGTGGGATCGATCAGGCTGAGTTTCCTCGGGGCTTTCGACCAACGATGGCGTGGAAAACGGAATTCTTCCATCAATTCCCTGAGGCTGCAAACAAGAAACTTCTGGCAATTGTGGGGCGGATCTCTCGCTTGAAGGGGCATCTCGATTTTGTTCGGCTTGTGGGCGAACTTCGTCTTCATGATCACGAGATTCACGGGCTGATCGTAGGGGATGTTGATCCTCGAAAGTCAGCTTATCGGGAAGAGATCAGGCAGAAGATTGCGACGATGGGACTACACGACCACGTAACCCTCACCGGACATCGATCCGACGTCCGCGAGATCTACTCCATCTCCAGAATATTGCTGAGCTTATCTTCGACACCCGAGTCCTTTGGACGCACCGTTG
Source organism: uncultured Planctomycetaceae bacterium (assembly GCA_903921605.1). The sequence continues at coordinate 23,155 of CAIXQV010000991.1, forward strand.
CAGAAGCCATTTCCATTGGCACACCTGTTGTGGCTTACAGTCATGGAGGTGTTGCGGAAATTCTTGCAGCGGAATTCCCCGAGGGAGCAGTGGAGTGTCAGAATTTCGGGGCATTGACAGCCCGAGTTCGTCAGGTTCTGGACAGGGCAGACCTATGCATTCCTGGTGTCAATCGGTTTGAAAAATCAGCAATGCTGGAACGAACGCTGGAACTTTACGAAGCCGCCAGTGAGCACCGAAACGGTAGTCGTTGAAGTTGAAACGACAGTGTGTAACCTGCATGAAAACGGAGAACGGATGGAGATCGCGTTTCCTCATGTTTGATCGCGAAAGTACAATCGGGGGATGAATCGAAAGCCATCACACTCACTTGAATCGCATTTAAACCGGCGCCGACATTTGCTTCAGTTGGGGCAATCGGGTTTGCTCGGATTTGGATTGGGTTCCTTCATGAACTCAACTTCAGCCCGCGCGGGGGTTGGCAATAACGAGATCCGGTCACGGGCAAAATCGCTGATCATTGTCTTTTGCACCGGTGCCATCAGTCATCACGACACGTTTGACATGAAGCCAGATGCTCCGCTGGAGATTCGCGGGGAATTCAATCCGATCCAGACTCCAATTCCGGGAACAGTGATCTGTGAGCACCTGCCGAAACTGGCGTCAAGAGCCCACAAGTATGCTCTGGTCAGAAGCCTGTCACATAAAGACAACAACCATCTGATGTCCACGCATCATGTGTTGACCGGACATCTGCAGCCGGGAGCATTCTTCGATAAAGTGGCTTCACGTGATGACTGGCCCTGTTATTCCGCTGGCTGTGAATACCTGCGACCTCGAACTGATGGTATCCCGAGCGGAGTTAACCTCCCGACATTCCTGATGTCATCACCTTTAACGTGGCCCGGGCAGCATGCGGGCATTCTTGGCCCCATGTACGATCCCTGGCAGATCGTCGGTGATCCATCCTCAGCAGAGTTCAGAGTTGATGCTTTGACGCTTGCTCAGGAAATTGATGCCGTCCGCCTTGAACAGCGGCGATCGTTATTGAGCCGTCTTGATAAGACGACTGCGGTCTCCAGGGACGCAGCAGCCTATCGAATGAACGAAGACCAGAAACTGGCGTTCTCGATGCTGTCGTCAGGTAAGCTTTCACAAGCTTTTGAAATGCAGCGTGAGCCATCCAGTGTTCGAGACGCCTATGGAAGACACCCGTTTGGGCAGTCTCTCCTGTTGGCTCGTCGTCTGGTGGAGGTAGGTGTTCCGATCGTTCAGGCCAACATGGGGCCAGTCCAGAATTGGGACAGTCATCAGGCAATATTTTCAACACTCAAGGGCCGCTTGTTATCACCACTTGATCAAGCAGTAGCCGCTCTTCTGGACGACCTTGAGTCCAGCGGTCGTCTTGCTGATACGATGGTGATACTGCTGGGCGAATTTGGCCGAACCCCAAAAATCAACAAGGAGGGTGGTCGAGATCATTGGGGCCCATGCTTCACCGGGCTGTTTGCTGGAGCAGGAGTGCAGGGGGGTAAGGTCATCGGACGAACTGACGACATTGCCGCCTATCCAGACTCTGCCGCCTATTCGCCTGACGACATCGGAGCGACCATCTACACGGCCCTCGGCCTGGAACCGCACTCCATTGTCCATGACCGAATTGGTCGACCAGTGCATCTCAACGAGGGAAAAGTTATTGAAGCCTTATACAACGGCGCTGAAAGCACCTGAAGGGCATTCAGTCAATGAATGAAGCCATTGCAAACGTCCTGAAAGAGGCATTCTTGTCGGATCGTTGAAGCCAGTAAACGAATATCAGAGCAGGGCAGGGCACCGGGCATCAGGACAAAAGTGATCAGGGGTTTTCCAGTCGGTCGATTGATCGAAGGAAATCCATTTCAATTTTCGAAACATCACCGAAAGCCGATTGGAAGTCTTTCAGACGCTCTTCTGCGGTATAGTGCTGCAAAGGATCGCGTTCTCCCAAAATCCGAAGATACCGAATGTACGAACGAGCACGCGCGGGATTCTCGGTCATGAAATATGTGAACGCCCACGCTGAGCTGTAAGCATCCAGGGCCTGATTGCGAAATACCTCGTCTCCGGCCACCATGCGAGCCAAGTCGCCCGGCTGACGGCGTGACTCGTATTCGGTATTGAACCAGTTGAGTCGGACAGTGTTGATCTTGTCGGCCGCATCGGATGATCCTCGAACACGAATTCCAGGTGCTTCCAGAACTGTGGCGAGTCCTTCGATCACCCATGTTGGCGTTTCACCGATTCGCGAATGAATTCCAATGTTGTAGCCGACCTGATGAGTTGTTTCATGAACGATTGTGTCAGCCGTCTCGCCGGCGACACCGTTCAGCATCGCCGCAAGAGTTGCCTGATTCGAGGCGGGATTCTCAAGCGTCAGTTCATCCGCCGTCAGGGCATCGTTACTTGTTGATGCCGCAGATGTGTCACCGTCCACAGGCGATTCTGTGCTGGCGTTCAACTTTGCTGGGCGATCGTACAAGACAACTCGATTCGACTTGAGCGAGTAATAACCTCGTAAGTCCTCAGACCATAGCATCTGGTCGCGTCCGCAGTACTCTTTGAATTCGTCAACGGTGTTGAAAACGATGGCGACCATTGTGAACTCAGGTTCGGAGGTCTCGAATCCTCGGATACTATAAAATGAATCTACCTGCCTATAGATCTCCTCAAACAAAGTAGCATAGGCTTTCGCTTTACCCTTTTTTCCAACGACGACGTAATGGGCGGACACGTGAATGTCATAGCCGGATCGAAACTCTGTCAGAAGTTGTTTACGAAATTCAGACGGAGACACTCGATGAAAGCTGTCGCCTACAATGCGAAACGATGTCAGCCGAGAAATGTGATGTGTGGTCAACACACCAAACTCGTCCATCAAAAAGCATCGCTCTGAGTCTTTCGCAATGATTTTTCCGGTATAGGTCTGAAACTCATCCTTGATCTCGATTAGTCGCGACTTCGACTCCGCGCACGTGACTTCTCCGGTAACGAGGATAGAGAGAATCGCAGCAGCCAGCCGACGGACAATCAGACGTCGGTCGGGCACAGGAAATCGAAGAATTGTTGTGGCAGCAAACGGCATGGATGGCGGTAGTCCGAACGAAGTTTCGGGAAGGACGCCTCGAAGCCTGGCTTTGGACCTTGTTTCAGGGGGAAAAATCCTGACGATTTCTCTGCAAGTTCAGATCAGTCGCGCGCAGAAGGCTGCCATGCCACATCAAAGCAACATCTGAACACAGGAAGGCAACACATTCACGCCTCGATTGATTCTGTTTGCCAACACACCTTGATGCAAATACTCCCCCACCTCGTTGCCTTTGTGAAACAGTGGAGGAAAGATGATGCAAACCCGCAACATCCAGTACTCAAACGCGACACTCGGATTCTTCAACTGCTCCTCGAATTCTGCGCCCTCACATTCGGCACAATGGCAAAAACAGGTCCCCTATACGCTGGAGCAGCAATTTGGGCCGATCATGTAGGACTTGCCCTGAAGAACTTGCCGTTGGGTTCTCGAAAAGACTGGTGGGAAAAGAGAAGGTGTGCGCCATGCCTAGGCGCTGCCTCAGGATGCCTTGAAGATACAGGATGTTTGCCATGCCCCGGATTAAGTGGTTGACACTGGCTGTTGCTCCATTCTTGCTGGCCCTCTCCTCTGCCAAAGTTTCGGCTCAGGATTCGCTCTATTCGATCGCGGAACCAGCGTCGTTCTTTTCTGCGGGTGCCCAGTATCTTTTCACCACTCGAGACACCAATTTTGTAAGTCCCGGAGCCTTCATTGCCGGGCCGGATTCCGCAAACGTCGGCTTTGGAGCCGCAGACTTCGGCTATAAGTCAGGTGTTCAGGCTTTTCTTGGCTACCACAGTGATGGAGTTCGGGTAGAAGCAATTTTTTCAGACTATGGTGCGTGGAATTTTCTGAACACTGGGACACTGACCACTGGGTTGGCCTTCGACGAAGGGATTGGGGGACCGTGGGCCGGTGCAAATCAGATTGATCTTACGACGGGCTTCGAAAGTCTGCACGCCTCGGCGTCCGCCGGAATGGGGGGGGATGCGGACGAATTTGAAGGGCTGGGGCCGGTTGGCGGTTTTGCCGACGATCTTCCGACATACTCGGTCCTTTACCGCAGCATTATGCAGTCATATGAGGTGAACGTAGTAACTGAAGATCCGGAAGCACGGGTTCAGATCGGACTGGGGTATCGACATATCAGCATTGATGAAATTGGCAGTGTTGGAATTGAAGGTTCCCTGAGAGCTCTCACTGTGGCCGCTCCGAATGGCGGAATCTCGCACAACAGCCTGATCACTTTTGGCGGCCTCACCCACGTCGCGGGAACCGCCAATGGATTTGAAGACGAGACTTCAAACGCTTCTACTTTGCCCGACACACTCCAGATGTTTCATGATGCCCGCACGTCGAACAGTCTGAATGGTGCTCAGGTAGTTCTGAGTGAACAGCTTATGTACTGGAAGGGTTGGACCATTGATGGAATTGCAAAGGCCGGGGCTTACCACAATCAGGTAAAAGCCAGTGTGTCGGAAACCTATATTGGCACCGACCCGGGACCAGGCGGCGACTCCTCAACATACGGCCGAACTTTTACGGATACCAAGTCTCAACTGGCCTTTGCTGGTAGTGTTGGCCTGCAGTCAAACTTTCCCCTGAGTGATCATTGGAGTCTGATTAGCGGCTACGAATTGACGTACATCTACGGGGTCGCTCTCTCTCCGGAGCAATATGCAGGTGTTACGGGGCCCACCTTCGTGACGCGAACCTTTAATGCCGACACACACGGTGAAATCATCGCGCATGGTGGCAACGCAGGTCTTCAGTTCAGTTATTGATCCATGAGCTGTCGATGACGATCTTCATTCTGGATCTGGACAACACGCTCTTCGATACTCGGTCTATTCCTGCCGAGCTTACCGATCGTCTGCATTCTCGCCTGCGACAAGCGAATGCAGAGTGTCATGCCGTGTCTTCAGAAGTTCTGGAGCAAGCAATCAGCGACACATGGTATGCTCCCTTCTCGGTAGTGTGCGAACGCTACTCACTGCCCCGGACTTTCCTGGCCATGTGGAACGAATGGCAGGAAACAGTATCCTTCGACCAGCCGCTTGTCCCCTATCCGGATGTGGTGAGTTCGCTTCGAATACTTCGCAATCAGGGACATCTGCTTTGCCTGTTGACCTCCGGCGAACGAAGATTCCAGCAAGCCAAAATCGAAGCCCTGAGAATCACTCCGTTCTTTGATGAAATTCACATCGACGCTGTCGACGAATTCTGTCCGGGAAAAGCAGCGATCATCTCGGGCCTGCTTATATCAAGGAACTGGAATCGCAAAGATCTGCTGATCGTCGGCGACAGTGCAACCAACGAGATCGATGCCGGCTTACGTCTGGGTATCTCGACGATTCAGATCCTGCGTCCAGGGGTTGTTGCCACCGATCTGGCTGATCGTCACATCCATTCGCTGCTTGAGCTGTGTCACGACACCGCGTCTCATTGAGACAAAGCCACCTAGAGATCATGTACCCCGTGTGAATCCAGTGACGCAGTGGTTTCAAGCGGAATGCCAGAAGCACTGGTGCATCGCTTGACGTCCCGCAAAGGTTGACGACACTTCCTGAGATTGACGGCTTGCCGAGAGCTAACGTGAATTTGGAGGTGCTGGTATGTGCATGCGATATTTGAGTGTCTGTATCTGTCTGCTTTTGAACATGTCGTCAGGAATCGCCGGAGACTGGACTCAATGGCGCGGCCCAAACCATAACAACGTCGCTGCTGCTGGACAGACCGTTCCTGCTGAGTGGAGTGAGTCGAAAAATATTGTATGGAAAGCCAGTGTGCCCGGCCGTGGTCATGCGTCGCCCACTATCGTCGGAAACAGTGTCTTTCTGAGCACGGCCATAGAGGCAACTCAGACCCAAAGCGTTATTGCATACGATCGCACCAATGGTAAGCAACTCTGGGTGACGGACATCAGTAAAGGTGGCTTCCCGCCGATCCATCCTAAGAACACACACGGATCATCCACAATCGCGTCAGACGGCAAGTTTATCTTCGCTACCTTCAGCCACCACGAAAAAGTCGAGGCAGTGGCATTGAGTCTGGCTGGAAAGATTATCTGGCGTAAAGACATCGGTGGTTTTCGTCCTGAAGCCTACGAGTATGGATATGCAGCATCGCCAACTATTCACAAGGACGCGCTGATCGTATCCGGGGATAGCGACACAGTGGCATGGGTCAAAGCCGTGAAGCTGTCGAACGGCGAGCTGATCTGGGAACAGCAACGTCCGAAATTCCTCAACTGGTCTTCTCCGATTGTGGCAAATATCGGCAGCCGTGATCAATTGCTGCTGAGCGGTCTGCACATGATCGCTTCTTACGATCCCGCGACCGGAAAACCACTATGGAAAACCGAATGTCTCACTATGGCCACGTGCGGAACATGTGTGTGGGAAGGCGACTTGATCTTTGCCAGTGGAGGCTACCCGGATCCGGAAACTGTTGCCGTTAAAGCAGATGGATCCGGGGTTGTCTGGTCGAATAAAGTGAAGTGTTATGAACAGTCAATGGTGGTGCACAAGGGTTATCTCTTTGCATTCAGCGACGCCGGGATTGTCCATTGCTGGGACGCAAAGACCGGCCGCGAAATGTGGAAACACCGTTTACAGGGCCCTGTCTCTTCATCTCCCCTCGTCGTTGGAAACACCATTTTTGCGACTAATGAAGCCGGGACCACCTGGGCGTTCGAAGCAAACCCACAGAAGTATGTTGAGGTTGCAAAGAATCAGCTTGGAACCTCCGGCTTCGCATCACTGACAGCCGTCGACGGAATGCTGTTTATCAGAACTTCATCGGGAGACGGTTCAGATCGCAAGGAATCACTATACTGCATCGGAAAGAAGTGATTTGGCGTCCTCCGACAGCGACACGCCCGCTGTAGAACCATCCAATGATAAATCCGCGGAGCACTTTCTCAGATGCCTCTCCATCAGCCTGACGTTCTGATCATGGGAGGCGGGGTAATCGGATTAACCACGGCACTATGTCTCGCAGACAAAGGCCTGTCAATCAGTCTTCTGGATCGACAGTCTACGGGACAAGAAGCATCCTGGGCCGGTGCAGGAATGTTGCCACCGGGCAACCTTCAGAATGCAACAACACCAGAGGCTCGACTTAGATCCTATAGTCACAGCCTTTGGGCTGGCTTCAGTCAAAGGCTGCTGGAACAGACGGGAATCGACAACGGATACAGAGTCTGCGGAGCGGTTAATGTTTTCAATAAGGATGAAGGCAACCTGTTGATGGCTCAGAGCCAGGCCTGGACTGATGAAGGGGTACGTTTCCATTTGCTAACAAGCAATGAGGCTATTCAATATGTCCCGGATCTGAATCCTGCGTTTGAGTCGACGGTTTACCTTCCCGATTTTGCTCAGGTCCGGAATCCACGTCATCTTCAGGCACTGCGGGCGGCGTGTCTGCAAAAAGGTGTCGAGATTGTCGAACATGTGAGCGAAGTTAATCTCGTCGCGGCCGACAATCGAATCGTACAGGCTCGACTGCCAAATCGCATCCTCTCCTTCGCCACCCTCTGTGTCACTGCCGGCTCATGGTCGACATCGATTCTCCAATCTCTGGGAGTTGAAATCCCTGTCCGACCAATCCGTGGTCAGATTGTTCAGTTGCAATTGAATAAACTTCCATTCAACTGCGTCATCGAGCATGGTCGGCAGTATCTTGTGCCAAGACAGGATGGATTGATTCTGGTTGGATCGACACAAGAGGATGTTGGATTCGAAAAGAAGAATACGGCCGAGGGCATTGCACAACTGCTGGAGTTCGCGGTATCGCTCGTTCCGACATTACGACATGCAGAAGTTGTGCGATGCTGGTCCGGACTTCGCCCGGCATCGCCGGATGAACTCCCCGCACTTGGAGCAGTACCGGGACTCTCAAACGTATTTGTCGGAGCCGGGCACTTCCGTTCGGGCTTGCAAATGTCGCCGGGCACTGCTGCGATTCTTGCGGATGTGATTTGCGGAAGTGAAACGGTTATTTCCATGGAAGGCTTGGCGGCCGATCGCTTTTAGTCAACCCGGAGCCCGCAAGTCGCCACAGCCTCCCGAACTTCCCCTTTGCGTCCTGTTAATCCTTCTTCCAGCCCGGCACGGGAATCCTCGCCCCAATGAGAGCAGTCATTCAACGAGTCTCCGAGGCGTCTGTCACTGTGGATCAAACTGTCGTTGGCATCATAGAACGCGGCTTTTTGGTTCTGGTGGGAGTGGCCGATCCAGACGAGGAAAAGGATGCGTTTTGGATCGCAGAGAAAGTGGCTGGGCTAAGAGTCTTTGAAGACTCTGATGGAAAAATGAATCTCTCGCTGGCAGATGTTAAGGGGGCCGTACTGCTCGTCAGCCAGTTCACTCTGTTTGGAGACTGCAGAAAAGGACGCCGACCAAGTTTTGTGGAGGCCGCGCGGCCCGAAAAGGCACGAGTTCTCTATGAGAAACTGGCAGACAACTTGCGCCAACTAGGGCTCACTGTTGAAACAGGCACTTTTCAGGCCCAAATGGAGGTCAGGCTACTCAATGATGGTCCGGTGACTCTGCTTCTCGACAGCCGAAAACTGTTTTGAACCGGACCGGTCTTTTCCTAAAAACCCTGATCCTTCTATACTCCGCGGCCCAGAGTATTCCGGGAAGTCAGGGAAGACGGGAATGAACTCACACCAGATCGTCGACATCGTTGTTCTTGCCGTGCTTCTGTATTGCATGGTCAAGGGGGCGTCGCGCGGACTGCTGTCGCAACTTGCCTGGGTGATAGCACTTCTTCTGTGCTTCAAGTTCTCTGGCACTCTCGCTCCAGCCATCGAACCAATGATCGGTGTCGCGCCGCCCCTGAAACAGTGGATTGCGATGCTTGTGGTCTATGTTGGGCTCTGCGGTGTTTCATTCGTGGCCGCCGGAATGCTCAGCAGCTGGATGGAGAAAGCTCGAGTCATAGATTTTGACAAACACCTGGGTGGAGTCCTTGGACTCATCAAAGGCGTGATCATCTGCATGACAGGGCTGTTTTTTGCCATAACCATGTCAGAGCCCATGCGTCTGATCGTAAGCAAAACGTACTCTGGCCTGGCAACCGCTCATATTCTTAACTTGTCGCAGCATGTCATACCGATGCTCCCGGAGCATACCGTACCGACAGTCCAGAACGTGATTGACGAGTTTAATCGCCGGCTGCAGCCAGTCGGTGACGACCTGAATGGTGCCACCCCATCCGACGCGGATACATTTGGCGATGGCACTTTCGCGGGGCCAAACGGGGCCAATGATGACTTTGACCTTTCAAAGTACTTCCCTGACCCGGGTACAGGCACTGACTCTCCGAAGAACCAGCCCCGAGATCGAGATGAAACAATCGCCTCTCCATCCCTGCAGGATCTGCTAAGCCGAGTGCCGGCACAATTGCGTCGCGAACTCACTCAGCAGGCGATGGATTCACTTCGAAACTCATCCCCCGAAGAAAAGCAACGCTTGCTGGAAAGACTGGGAACGGGGCTGCCAGAAAATGCGGGGGGAGTCCTAGACGATTTTCTTCGACAAAGAACTGAAACAGGGGGGCAGGGGGCAAGTTCTGAATCCCGACCCTCGGCAAGACTAGGAAAAGCAGAAACTACCCTGCTCAGTGAGATCGCGGGCATCTACAGTCGAAGAGACGACGTTATGGCGAATACGAAGCGATATCTGGCGGGCGTCCCCAGCATCGTTCAGCGGCGAGTTCTCGAAGATTGGCATGCGGACGCAATTGGGCTGAACTCAGACCCGGATCCATCGACCGACGTCAACACTCGACTCGACGACCGGATTGTGAGACAACTCTCCAAGGCTGGAATCTCGATGGATCGGCTGGATCGCGACCTGCGGAACCGACTTAGTGATGCTGTTGACACCTCGAACAGCTACGGCAGGAATTAGATGAGGTCATCAGTGCAGCAATCGCAAGGATGATTCTTTTCGCCCATTGGAAAACAGCCGTTTTTCTGTATTAACTTCACATAACGGACATTATCGGACGTTGAATGTGGTTGTTTTCTGCTCTCGAGTTGTCTGGACCCCGGGTTTCTCGGGCAGGCTTTGTGCGACATTATCACTGCTCAGCAAGGCTGAGGTAGATCGCTCAAGCGAGATCGCAATCAGTTTGGCTCGGGGAACAAAACCGCCAGCTTTGACGACCGGTCACCCTGCCCGCTTGAGGTCAGCGCGAGGTTGGGTTCCGGAAACCCTTGGAGAAACCGCGAGGATCCGAAGCACGGCAGCTGACCAGTAAGGCATTAACCCGGATTGCGACTTTGCCATCCATCACGCTGGTTATGGTGCGAGAAGAAACCAATGGCTAAACGGGTCCATTCTCATGAAAGACGCCGATGCGACGATATCTCTGGTAGCGGCGTTCCAGTAGCTGTGCACTCGACAGCGACTCAAGGCTTTGAAGTGATTCGATTAACCGGCTCTTGAGCGTTGTAGCCATCTTAAAATGATCCCTGTGCGCACCGCCAAGCGGCTCTGGAACAACCTCATCGACAACGCCCAACTCGACCAGGTCTTTGCTCGTAAACCGCAAGGCCCGCGCGGCCTTGTCAGCGTGCCTCGAACTCTTCCAGAGGATTCCCGCACATCCTTCGGGGCTGATCACGGAGTAATACGCGAATTCGAGAACGGCAACATGGTCGCCCATCCCGATACCAAGCGCTCCTCCTGAGCCACCTTCTCCAATCACCACACAGATAATCGGGACCTCCAGCGTCGACATGTCTCGCAGGTTGACCGCAATATTGTAGGCTTGGCCTCGCTCCTCAGCTCCGATTCCGGGATAGGCGCCTGGAGTGTCGATCAGGCAGATAATTGGGAGTCCAAATCGGCTGGCCATTTCCATCTTTTGCATGGCTTTCCGGTAGCCCTCGGGGTGAGCGCAACCATAGCAGCATTCAGTCCGCTCCTTCAGGTTTCGCCCTTTCTGATGACCTACAAACATGACCTTCCGGCCAGCCAACCGAGCAAACCCGGTGATAAGTGCTCGATCGTCACCAAAAGCCTTGTCCCCATGCAACTCGACAAATTCATCGAACACGAGTTCCAGATAATCTGGCGTTTGAGGACGATCCGGATGGCGCGAAACCTGAACAGTCTGCCAAGGATCGAGATTTGAGTAACGCTCGCGCGTCATCTGTGTGAGCTCGACTCGCATCCTCCGCATGCTCTCTTTTTCGGCTGGCGAGGGATCGGGCTGAGATTCGAGCTTTAAGAGGCGCTCTTCAAGTTCGTAGAGTGGCTTTTCGAAAGACAATTGATGCAGCACAGCCATGAATACAACCATTCCCGCAGTGAGAACCCCAAGATTGACGCCATCCATCGAGGCGGCCGGCGAGGAGTTTAGGGAATTTGCCGCCACATGAGAATGCTAATGAATTTGACGAAGAGCAAGGCCGGGAATCATGGTGATTAACGGTGAAATGCGGCGATCGAGAAACCTACGAGATATCGGGAAGGTCTGTCATAAAGTCAAGATCTTCCACGACTTCCGGCGGTGACGACTTTGCCGATCTGCGGTCCAATGGAAGTTGCACATTCTTTACGCCGTTCTCTTTTGGTGGAGTGGCAGCAGGCTGCCCTGTGGGGCCTCCTGCCGGGGTTGGCTGCGAACTGGCATTTGAAATCGCAGAACTCGGCTGAGACTGCGGCATTCCCTGAGGACTCATTGGCTGTGGGACCGCCATTCCAGGAGGAAATGGCTGCTGCATCATTGGCTGCTGCATCATTGGGACTTGGGGTATCATCGGTTGCTGCATCATTCCCGGATACATCATTCCTGGCATTCCCTGTGGCGGCATCCCGTACGGCATTTGAGGGACCATGCCGGGCATCATGGCAGGCATCATAGGCATGGCAGCAGGTTGTGGTTGTGCTGCAGGGGCCACATTTTTCCCGGCCCCAATCTTTTTCACAGCTTCCATTTCACCAATCGGTGCAGTCATCCGCTTACCCTTCGTGGGCTTTGCCGGAGCCGCGATCCCGCGAGAAACACGGTCGGCATCTGCGCGACTATCAAGTCGCTTGTCGACACTCAAGCTCTCATTTGCCTTCGCCTCCTTTACTTTGCGTTCAAACAGTTCGAACGGATCCTCCTTAAAGCACTTCACGTTGCGAAGCGCAGACATAACTTCGCGCATTTCCGCATAGCGATCTTTAGGTTTCTTAGACAGCATTCTAAGGATTACGGCATCCAGCTCAGGCGTCACATTAGGATTAGCAAGAGAGGGCGGGGCAGGCGATTCACTGATATGTTTTTTGAGGAGATCGCTAGGGCTCATCCCCGCAAATGGTGGATTTCCAGTGACAACTTCATAAAACGTCACCCCTAAACTATAAATGTCAGACTGTGCAGTCGGGGGGTTCTTTAGGATAATCTCAGGTGCAATATAAGTGCGTGTTCCCATAATTGCCTTTTGCTTGCCAGAGAGCAACTTCATCAGGCCCGTGGCTAGTTTCGTCGACAGGGAAAAGTCGATCACCCTTACTTCACCCGTCTTATTAACAAGAATATTATCGGGCTTAATATCGCGATGTAGCCAGCCCTTTTCATTCATGTGAACCAGAGCCTGACACACCGCTTCGGCAATTTTTTTGAATCGACTCTGTGTCTCTGCCAGATTTGCTGAGATCTGGGCTTTCAAGCTGGGAGCACGAAAGTAATCCATAATGTAGAAACCGTGGTCCCGGTTCACCTCGAGCTTATGCAATCGCACAAGATTTGGATGCTCAAACGTCGATCCAACCTTGTATTCGTGCTTGAGAACAGCCTTGGCTTCCGGATCCTTAAATGCATCCGGCAGGAGCAGTTTCATGGCGAATGGAGTGGTCGCTCCCTGCTGCGCAACTTCCCAAATCTGAGTCGAAGCGCCGCTTGCGACACAGTTCTTCAGTTCGTATCCCCCGACAACGTTCTGATTTTCGCTCATAGATCTCTCCGGGTCTGGCGCGACCGATAGATGAACAGCTGTGACTTTTGTCACGGAGCCTGCCGGGATCATAGAAAACCACCCCGATTTCTGCGACTTCACCGGCAAAAGTCCAGTATACCCGTGACCAGCGAGGCAGTTGGAAGTCGAAAATAGCAACATGTGGCTCCCATTCAGGAAGTCCCACAAAAACCACAACTTAAAGTCCTGCCGGGCTTCTGAATTGTGGTTCCTGCTTTGATCTGAGATATTTCCCGACTTGCGAATTTGTCTCCGATGTCCGTTTTGACTGTGGGTCGCAACAGCTTGTTGCGATTTGGCTTCAATTGATCGCCCAATTTGGTTGAGGTCATCACCTTACCGCTGCGTATGAAGGCCCGGTTTGATGTTTTCAAATTTGATCTCGTTCCTGCGTAACCCAGGATTGACCTCTACTCGACTGACAGTTTTTGTTGTCGTTGCATTAGTGCAGCAGGCTGTCATCGGCGCCATGCCAGATGGGGAGGCACAACACTCAGCCTTTTCGGGATCGCTCATACAGCCAGGGGGGGGCGATGGGGAGATTCTGCGTCGGTTTGAAGCAGACCTCTACACAATTGGCAGCGAACACTTTTTCTCGGTGTCGGACGACCTTCGAGCAGGGTGCCCATGGCCAGACAGCTTTGGCCTGACAGGCCCCGCGGTGCCCGGAGATAAAGTTCAACCTCACCTCGTCTACAACTACGATGGAACGATTTACCTGATCAACCTGCCCCCACTTATGACAGCCCTGCCCGCTGCGATCGCGCCGGACACCACGTGGGAGCATGCTGGTTGGCAAATGACGGCAGTAGAGGAGCAAATGCTCGATGGCGTTAGCGTATGGGTTGTAGATGCTCGGGAACGCCGAGGCCGTCAGCAATCACTCACCGTCGAGGCATCTTCGGGGGTTACTCTGAGAGCAGAGGCTGATGTCTTCATGGGCCAAGGCGACCAGTTTCGACTCACGCTCGCAAGAGCTTCATCAAAACAACTGGAGCCTGCCGTGGGAACACAGCTTTCTGAACTGAAAGGCCAACTTCTTTCGCTTCAATCCGCATTGAAGAGACGTCCGGACTCTCATGGATATGAGTTATCCCAGAGGCAGGTGGACGATGTGCTGGCAGGGATTGAGCAAACCACGCGACTCGCAAAGGGTACACCTCTCGAAGATCTCGTTAGGAGAATGCGAACCGATGCCGAGCAGCAGCAAAAACGACTCGCCTCTGCTGCAAGCAGGGCTAACGAACTTATGAATTCAGACTCCCCTGCGTTCGTGCTGGATCTCGTCAGCGGAACAAAACTGGACTCCACTTCACTGAAGGGAAAGACCGTGGTTCTTCACTTTTGGGACTATCGAGATGCTCCGCTATCGGAGCCCTATGGCCAAACAGGGTATCTTGAGTTTCTATTCAACCAAAAGAAGAAAATGAACGTCGAAGTTGTCGGCGTCAGCACAAATCCTGATCTCCAGACTGCGGAGAATATTGGCAGAGGCAGGCGATCAGCGCGCAAGCTGTCAGAATTTATGAACCTTACCTATCCGATCGGACACGACGATGGAGCCTTGCTAAAGTCCTTTGGAGACCCGCGAGACTCCAAAGGACAACTTCCGCTTTGGATCGTCCTGGCTCCGGACGGCAAAGTTGCACACTATCACGCGGGCTTTTATGAGGTCGATGCTTCGCAGGGATTGAAAGAGCTTGAAGCGGTCTTGTCAGAACTGCTTCGAAAGTAGCCAGTTAATTAACTCGGCAAATCATGACTTTCAGATACTCGGTCTCGGGGCACGTTACACTGACCGGATGATCGGATGGCTGGCCACGGTTTTCAAGAATCTGAATGTCTCTCCCCGTAACTCGCGCAACCTCTCCCAGCATTTCCTGAAACTCAGCGCGAGTCACAAGTCCTGAGCAACTGCAGGTCACCAGAATGCCGCCGGGTTTCAGGATCTCAACAGCCAGTTGATTCAGGCGAGAATATCCCGTGACGGCTCGATCTGTGCCTCCGCGAGTCCTGGCCATGCGGGGTGGATCAAGTATGACGGCGTCAAATGTCCTGCCCTGCCCTGCCATTCCTTCCAGGGCCGGGCGAACGTCATCTTTCTTCCAGCGGCACCGATCAGCAACGCCATTCAATTCTGCATTTGCTTTTGCAAGGACCAGGGCAGACTCAGAGGAGTCGATTCCCAGCACTGAAGCTGCACCACCAAACTTTGCGGCGGTGATTCCAAATCCTCCTGAAAAACAAAAGGCATCAAGGACATCGAGCCCCTTCAGGTAACGACTCGCTGCAATACGGTTGTCTCGCTGGTCAAGGTAACACCCTGTTTTCTGACCCTGCTGTACATCGACACCGTAACGGACACCGTGCTCCTCGATGAACAACGGGCGAGGCGGTTCCTGGCCAGCAATCAGCCCGTCGACAACTTCCAAACCTTCCGCTTCGCGCATCCCCTTCTCCGTGCGCAGCCAAATTCCTTTGGGCTGCAACTCTGCCTGCAGGGCCGCCAGAATTGGCTCACGATGCTGAAACAACGCCAAGCTGGTGAACTGCACGAGCAGGTATCCGGCATAAAGATCCACCGTCAGTCCCGAGAGCCCATCGGACTCACTGAAGATCAATCTGCATGCGGTTCTGGAGTCGTCGAGTTGAAAAAGTGATCTTCGGGACGCAACAGCCTGTTGAATCAACGGCTGCCAGAAATCGCTCGTCAGCAGAAGATCGGGCCTCCAGGAATAGAGACGAACAACAATTCGGCTGTTGGAGTTATAGAGGCCCCAGGCAATAAATCGCCCTTCGGAATTGATCAGACGAACCGCTGTTCCTGGTGGAATCTGATCAGGCATTGCCCCTTTGACATGGTCGACTGCTCCCGCAAAAACCCAGGGATGCCGGCCAAAAAATGGCTGAGCCCGGCGATTGCGAATCACAACGTCGATGGCCGTGACATCCGCCACTCCTGACGCAACGTCTACCTCTCGGTTCTCCTGAACAGGTTCACTGCGATCGGACGACATGAATGATTCTGGCTCGGACATCTTTGAAAACAGCCTTCATAAGCGACGGACAAAGAAAACACAGCACACGTAAGGTGGTCAGTCACCTCGGAGGACTCGATGCTCCATCTCTTCCAGATACGCCAGCAATCGATCTCGTTCATTCGACAAGTGACGAACCCGCAACAGCGATCGCACTCGAGTCCTGAGTTCCAGTCGATTGACCGGTTTAGTCAAAAAGTCATCACAGCCCGCATTGACCGCCTTCTCGATATCGCCCGCCTCATTTAGCGCGGTTACCATCAGGACTGGAATTCCCCGCTTGGCAGGATCACTCTTAATCTGAGAGCAAACCTCATATCCGCTCATGCGAGGCATCATGATGTCAAGCAGGATTAGATCGGGCTGGCGATTCTCGACCATTTGCATTGTCTGATGACCATCAGCGGCCATGAGTATCTCGTAGCCCTCATCCGCGAGATATGCCTCAAGCAATTCACGGTTCTGCTGAATATCGTCAGCAATCAGGACACATGACGATGAAATATCGATATCCGAAGTCTGCATAGTTCAATGAATCCGAAGCCGGAGAACGCACCAACGCTGAATCAGATTGGCGCCAAACGAACAAAACGCTCAACAACCCCACTGCCCTGCCCCGAGGACCCGGACAGTTGAATTCACGAGATTATAGGGGATCGTCAGAAACTACAAAACGATGTTGCTCATGGCCAAAATCGACACCAATCAGAGACCCGAATCAGCAATTCCATGGCGACGATCGTCCGCATCAAAACCAGCCACTTCGGCTCGCCTTTCCGCAGCATTGATCAGTCGCTGCAATAGGTGGGCACTGACGCCACCGCGAAACCGCACCTTTCCGTCGATTTCCACAACCGGCACAGACTCACCGAACTGCCTCATCAGCTCACGAGAGTCATCAATATCGATCAACTCAATCGCGGGTAGTGCTCCCTGAAACCCCGCCAGAACGGCAATTGCATCGTCACACAGTGGGCAATTTTTGCGAGTAAAGAGCCGGCAACTGGAAAATAAGGGGCGCGCAGGAGGCTGCGTGCGGTGGTGAGGCGACCTAAGCATCATTGCAGCACAAAAGAACATGGCTCCACACAAGAGCAGGTGTAAGGATCGCGTGGAGTACCAGACCGTAGGGAAATCAAAAGGTCGCATGTCCATTCGATCAGAGAAAATGAAAACCGCGAAAAGCGAGGACAAGACCATTAATCCTGAGCCAAGAATGACTCGAACACGATCATTAAGCTCCAATTCATGCGAATTCATCGCAAAGCACTCCCGTGACCACCATTCCGACTTCTGACGACGCCGTTTCCGGAACTCATCTCAAGCACCTCTGAATAAGAGAGGTTCGCAAGGAGCAGGAATTCCGAGAAAGGGAAAGCCTAACAAATCCCGCAATCTCTGCAGAGAGCCGTTTGGATTCACGGCGACGACTCGTTCCGAGGGAGCGATTTGGCGGGCGCTGTGGTTGATTCTGATTTGTCAACGATAGACAGTCATTTTGAACTAAGAAAGTCGCAGTCAGAATCGTCTGAATTCGGAGAGTCTTCGTACTGATACACTTACGAAATTCTCTCAACAAACTGTCAATGGAATTCACGTGAGCTCATTTGACAGTTCTTCATGTCTGGTTAACATCGCCGCCGTTGAGTGAGTAAGCGCTCGGGGACGAATCTGCACTCGTCGTCGAGTATAACCTGTAAAAAATGCCAGTCCTGAAGCACCGCCCTGCCCTTGAGGCGACAGGCGATGGAGTGCCGCGCAAGCTGCTTGCTTTCGCGAATTGCCCCGTCTTTGTCTGAGGTGATGCTGCGCGCTGGCGAAAGAGGGAGGGGCGCATGACGCAGCCCGCACGTCAAGACGACAAACCGACGTTCGATGCTTCGTGCATCTCCGCGCGAATTTCGGTTTCCAGTTCTGCATATGCGCAGTCGTCGGTCGTATCTTCTGAACTCGATCGAATTACACATTCGGTCCGCGACTCCGTCGGTGAACAGAATTTCCAGCACTGGTTTCACAAGCGTACTCGCTTCGAGATCTCTGGCGATCGCCTGATTGTGCGTGTTCCGAATCCATTTATTCTGGGTTGGTTGTTGCGACGTTTCAGAACATCGCTCAATCAGGCTGCACAGTTGGTTCTTGGTCCGTCAGCTACATCGCAGTTTGAGGTTGACGAGTCTCTTATGCTGGAGGTTGCGGGGGCTTTCAGTGCCGTCGGGACGCCGGTTCCCGGGGCGATGAGCTCCGGGGCAATCGACAATGATGTGAAGCTGCGCCGAGACCCGGGAAATGGACCTCTTAAATCAACGAAGAATCTTCAATCACTTCCAGCTATTCCTTCTGAATTTGACCGACCAAACTCCCTGAGCCTCCCGGGAAATCGCCGACGCTTCCGATGTTTCGACTCGTTCATCTCGGGGGAATGTAATGACTTGGCTGTTCTGGCAGCCCGTCAGGTATCCGCAACTCCGGGAGAGAGATACAACCCGTTGTTCATCCATGGCGGAACAGGCACTGGGAAGACTCATCTTCTGGAGGCGATTTATACCGAGGTTCGTAGAAAGCATTCTGAAAAGAATGTGATGTACCTGACCTGCGAAGCCTTCACCAACTATTTCACTTCCGCCCTCAGTTCACGAACTGTGCCATCGTTTCGCCAACGATTTCGGAATGTCGAAGTCCTGCTGATCGACAATATTGAGTTTCTGGACAACAAGAGGGCGACTCAGGAGGAATTCCTTCACACGATCACTCAGTTGATCGACCATGGTGGTCAGGTCGTGATCTCTTCGGATCGACATCCTCGATTGCTCACGAAACATCGTGAAGAATTGACGACCCGATTCATGAGTGGGCTCGTTTGTCGAATCGAATCCCCTGACGAAGCCACACGGCACAAACTTGCCAGATCTCTGACTGCGGGCATGAAGGCTGTTTTTGCCGACGACGCCCTTGAATATATCGTTCGGCGATGTCGTCGCAATGTCCGTGAACTTCAGGGTGCCCTGAACCAGCTTGAAGGACAGTTCGCGTTAAATGGTCGACGAATCACACTGGCTGTTGCTCGTGAAATCCTTGGCGAGATGGCAGAGGAATGCCGTCGACTTGTCCGAATCAGCGACGTCGAGAAAGTCGTTTGTGAGGTCTTTGGCGTAACCGTCGCGGATCTTCGATCTGCATCGCGCCGCAAAGCGATTGCCCTGCCCCGCGCAGTTGCGATGTTTATGTCTCGACGAATGACGAAGTCCGCCTATCGAGAAATCGGGATGTATTTCGGTGGACGAGATCATAGCACTGTCGTGGCCGCTGAACGCAAAGTTGCGGAGTGGGTGACAATCGGCGAACCCATTGGCCTTCCGACCTCATGCTCGGGACGAACAATCGGGGAACTCATTGACGAGCTGGAAAATCGTCTGCAGAACCTTGCCTGCTGATCCCGAGCATCATTGCCCAATGAGTGCTGCATTACGGTTGACGCTCGCGACTCTTCTTTCTGGGCGATCGACTTCAATTGGTGTGCGGCGATGCAATACACTGCCTTCCTGCGTGTCCACGGACAGGCGATCGATTCGAAAAGTCTTTCTGCCCGTAATCACGACAGCCAAAGGCATTTCCGAACTCCATGCAGTGGCCCCAAAAGCGAGCATTCCCAATGCGGTTCTTCCCCGTGCTGCTTCTGTCGACATACCTCATCCGGGCAAGTGAGAGTGCTGCGATCGATTCGATTCAATTGCCTGTTACCAAAGACAACTCGATCGTGATGGTCGACGGCGAATGGGAACAAAATGCGGGGCAACAGGGAAGAATTCGAGTGAAGGGCAACCAGCATATGGTTGCAATCGCGTTTGACACATCAGCGATTCAGGGCAAGCAGATAAAGAAAGCGACTCTCCTATGCGTGCGAGGCGACCAGGAGATCAGTGGAATCACAGTTTCAACCATCGCGTCTCAGTGGGATGAGAATCACTCGAATGGGATTTCGGTGGGAGTCGACGGAATCCGGAACTGGGGATACGCGGATGCAAGATTTCCCGCTGTCTGTGGCGGCAACAGCTTTACCCTCGTTTACCAATCGCCGTCTGAACTGAAGGATGGCAAGTATCATTGGGATATACCCCCCGACATGATTCATGCGATGTCGACAGGCGTTGCTTACGGCCTCGCAATCCACGAACATGATGCCGACTATGGTCGTAACCCGACGATCTTCTCCAAAGAACAATCAGGCAAACACCCCCTTTTGGTTGTCGAGCTCGAGGATCATCATGATCCCGCTCCCGAAACCGCAGCCGATTTGATAGTGATGGCATCTGACGTCGAGTCCGCAAAGCTGCTTCTTACATCACCCCAAAATGGATTTGCTTATGACATCACGGTCAACGACCGGCCTCTTGGGCGACACAATGTTCCTCTCATATTGAACAACCAGCGACAATCGATTCCTTTGCGAGATCTGCCCGCAGACATCAATCCGGGTCGGCCCTACGAAATCAAAGTGGTGACTCTGAATCGTCGGGGGCAAAGATCAAGCCCTGCGATCATCCGCAATGTTATCTTGAGTACAAAGCCGGTGATCACTCCGGAAGCCAGAATTCCGGAGAAACGCCTACCGTTAAAAACTGGTCTCCGTGTAATTCCCGTCACAGATAAGTATGACTCTACTGGCCGTTCGGTGGGAACGCTGCCAGACGATTACCGTAGTCACAATTCATTGTTTGACGGTCAAAAGGTTCGCCTGACTGCCGCTGCAGGTGAGGTCGTCAGCTTCCAGCTTCTATTAAAAAAGGAACGTGATGCGAACGCTTCGATCAGGATTGAACTTGATGATCCACGAATCCGCATCAATCTCTATCAAGCTGTGTATGTCCCGTCAGAGGGACGCCGGATTCCCGATCCCCTGTTGCCGCTGCCGCAGTCAATCGATCTCGACGAAGATACCGACCAGGTGATCGTTGCCGATTTTTTTATTCCCTTCGACTCAATTGCGGCTCTTCGAACAGGCTCCATTAGTATCTCTGACGGACGTAGTCTGCCTCTCGAGATTGTGGTACTGCCCATTGCTTTGCCCCGAGAGGCGACCTTCTTCTGCGAGATGAACAGTTATGGGCTGCCAGATAATGTTAACGAATACTACGCACTGCAGCAGATCGCTTACGATCATCGAGTCCATTGCAATATCCTGCATTACTCTCACAACACGGCCACACCGGGATCCAGAAAAACTAATCTGGATATGAGGCTTCGTTCTGGCCGCCGTATGGATAACAAGAGGTACGACAATATTCAGCCAGGTGACGTTTCAGGCTATTGGGATGACTTCGCGGAGGCCTTTGGACCTTACCTTGATGGATCTTTGTTCAAGGATAGCCATCGAGGGCCAATTCCCGCCCCGGGTTTCTATCTGTCTTTTCACGAAAGCTGGCCTCTGAATTGCCGAGCTTTTTTCAATGGCAATGCTGATGCATATCAAGCTTTTACTGAGCATCCGGCCTATGCAGAGACTTACGTGAATATCCTTCGCGATTTCGTTCAGGTTGCAGATGCGAGAGGATGGAACAAAGCTGGCTTTCAGGTTTATTTTAATAACAAAGGCTCTCTTGCAGAGAAGTCGAAGGCCCCATGGATCCTGGATGAACCCTCAAGTTTCTGGGACTATCGGGCTCTTCAGTTTTATGGAGGGCTCACAGATCAGGGGCACGAGAGCAGACCGAATGTAAAGATCCAATACCGAGTTGATATCTCACGCCCCGAATACTGCCGAGCGCAGCTCGACGGTCGAAGCGATCTCTGGGTCGTGGCAACTTCTGCATTTCAAAACTACCGCCGGCTGATCACTGATCGGATTGAGCGTGATCAACTTCGAGTCTGGATTTACGGTACGTCGAATCATGTTCATGAGACTAATCGGAATATTCAGGCATGGGCTGTTGATTCGTGGCAACATGGTGCAGAGGGCATCGTGCCGTGGCAAACGGTCAATAAGACCGGCAGTGCTTTGACCGAAGCCGATCAACTTGGACTCTTCATCTTTGACACGGCCCCCAGTGGAGAAATTTCGATCCGGCATTCAATGCGGCTCAAGGCATATCGGGATGCACAGCAATTGATAGAATATCTGACTCTCCTGAAGAAGCACCAAAACTGGACACAGAGTCAGATGCAGGACTTCATCCGCCACTATGTCAAGGTGGACGCACTCGTGGAAAAAGCCAATGACGACGACGCTGGTACAACAACTTTCAGCCAGCTTTCGGCGATGGATCTTGAGGCATTAAGGACGGCTACGATTGAAGTGCTGATTGGCAGGCCGATCCAATAGGCCTTCCATTCAGGCTGTAACAGAACCATGAAATACATCACTGAAGTCATTTACTTTTCCGGGCGTGTTCAGGGTGTCGGGTTTCGTGCGGCAACCCAACGGCTCGCCAGAGGCTCCGGAGTTTGCGGTTATGTTCAGAATTTGACGGATGGTCGGGTTGAAGTGTTTGCAACAGCTGAGGCGGCGTCGATTGACCGATTAATTTTGCGGCTGAAGGGGCTTTTCGGGGATGGAATTTCAGACGTTCAACGACTGCCCAGAATTGGCGTGGAGGAGTTTTCCGGATTTGGCATACGTCGTTAGACGCAGAGGCCAATGTGGCAATGTTTTCGCTTGGAGCTATCGAAAACGCTGCTAGAGTAACAATTGGTGCTGCAGTCCGCCTTTGGCAGATTTCCCCAACGGTGTGACCTGGAGCAACGTAACAGACTTGTACAGGCCAAATTGCGCCCGTTTTCTGGCTCCGCATTCGGGATTTTCTCTGTAATGAACCGCTTTTTGACTTTCGCTGAAGGCATTCCTGTTGCTCCACCGGTCCAGACAGACTGGACACTGACATGGTTATCCGTGTTTGGGCTGGCTGCGGCTCTTGTGGCTGTTTCTTACGGAACACGCGTCGGAGTTATTGCCCGGGCTACGACGAAGGAGGCCATTCGTCAGCCTTTGTTCATGCTGTTGCTAGCAATATCGTCGATCGTGTTGTTGCTCAACTCTGTTATGCCATTCTTCACTCTTGAAGATGACGTAAAGATGTTGAACGAGTGCGGTTTGGCAACGCTTCTGATTTCTGGTGCACTTCTTGCTGTTTGGACTGCAGGGACCAGCATTACCAGTGAAATTGAGGGCAAGACGGCGATGACTCTTCTCAGCAAGCCGATTGATCGTCGCCAGTTTATTCTGGGGAAGTACATTGGAATTGTTCAGTCGGTCATTTGGCTCTTCGTTATTTTGACAGCGTTGTTTTCGGTACTGATTTTCTTCAAAGTAGGTTATGACCAAAGAGAGCGTTCCGAGGAAGTGACGCCGATGTGGCAATGGCACAAGGTGTCGAACGTGGAAGTTCCTTCGCCACATCCGGATCGAGTGCGTGTTGTTGCTCAGATTCTGCCGGGTGTTGCTTTGTCGTTTCTTCAGGTTTGCGTTCTCGGAGCAATCAGCGTCACCGTTGCAACGCGAATGCCTATGGTGATGAATCTGGTCGTTTGCTTTGCCGTATTTGTGATTGGGAATCTGACGGAGATCATTGTTAACCAAAGTGTTGCGGGTCAGGCGAATGAGTCCGTCACGTTCACCGCTCGATTGATTTCGATGGTCGTGCCATCACTTTCAACTTTCAATGTTTCGTCTGCCGTGGCGACTGGACGAGTCGTCCCTCAGGATTATCTCGGGTTGAGCCTGGTGTACGCTACAACCTACATCGCTGCGATGTTGCTGCTTGGATTCCTCCTTTTCGAAGATCGAGACCTTGCCTAACGCTGGTTGGCGTACGGATACAAAATTTTGTGTCACGATACGCTCCATTCAGTAAATTCCTCCAGAAGTCGCCAGTCTTGCAAATGCACTGATACATTGGTGTCGGATTTGCAATGTTTCCGCTTCCGGGTTTTGAATCTGGAGTGACAGACTGTTCAATACAGCCTGACAACTCAGCTCTTCTGGAGGATTCTGCCGTGTCTGTGTCACCGGAGTTTCATCGTCTCGTTTCCGCTCAGAGTCTCCTCAGCCGAAGGCGGTTGCTGGCTGCTGGTATCAGTGTGATTGCCAGCGTATGTCTCGCTTCGGTGATTGTTTTTTCCGGCGGGATCGCGTGGGTACTTGCACAACCCGGGGCAGTCAGCTCGACTCCAAGCCAGGGCCTATTGCCGCTGGCCGCATCTCTGCAGCACGGCTTTGTTGATCGAACGATAAGCAAAGCGATCACAGCCCTGCCCTTGCTTCATCATTCGTCATCCGCGGTGATTTCAATGAGTGTGGCGTGTTTCGTCCTGCTCGTACTTCGCTATGGACTACGAACTGCGGCCAATGATTTACTGGAACAGGATATCGCTGCAGAGATACTGCGGCTTCGTCAGCATATTCATCGCAAGTCCTTACGGCTGGAGCCTGCAGATCTGACTGGTGACCAGACACGCGCGACTGATCAATTGTTTCAGAATGCCACAGTAACACTGGAGAATGCAGCAACTCGCTGCGGAGCCATTTCTCTGTCTGTCATTCCCGATCTGGCTGCAGTGAGTTTCGCGGCATGGCTGACCGACTGGCGAGTTTTTCTTCAGACCGTGATCCCGGTTCTTCTTGGGCGAATGGCACTTCGCGCAGAATCACAGCGCAGCGATAACTCGCTGCGACTGTTGTCTGAGCAGGTCTCTCGAGGACTTGCGAGAATGGCAGAGAGCCTGAAGAAAACGAGAATCGTGACCAGTTTTGGCATGGAGAAAACTGAACAACAGCAATTCGAAAACCACCTGAGAGACTACCAGAAACGATGCCGTCAGTTTCATCGTCAGCAACGCTTCGGGACGGGAATCCGAAAGGCCATCTTCCTCATCGTATTCATGATTCCGTTTGCGATCCTTTCAGCCAGAATTCTTCAGGGATATCACCCTGCCATAAGCGTGCTCCTTGCGAGTTGCCTCTGTGTCATCTTCCAAAGACTGGGACTTCTCGAAGAGAAAACAGATTTGATCTCACTCGGAAGTGAAAAGGCAGATGAAGTTTCTTCCTATATCAATCGAATTCCAGGCGTCAGCCAGGCACCCGGAGCTGGTTTTCTGGAGCCCATGGCCAAAACTCTGACGTTTACTCAGATCTCCTTCCAGACTCCTCAGCTTCCACGACTATTAAATGGACTGGATCTGCGAATCGGTTTTGGTGAAACAGTGGCTTTACTTTCATTGCAGCCCGGGCCGGCGCATGCACTGGCCAGCATGGTTCCTCGTTTCGTTGACCCTGATTCCGGCCAGGTATTGATCGACGGGAAAGATATTCGACAGGGTACTCTGGAATCACTGCGTGCAGAAGCCATGTTGATTGGTGGTCAGGATCCGGTCTTCAATGCAACCGTCCTTGACAACATCACTTGTGGGCAGACCGACATTAGCCGCCAACAGGCCATGGATGCTGCTAAGCTCGTTCATGCAGATCACTTTATCCGCAGCTTGCAGCGCGGTTACGAAACCCCATTGGGGGAACATGGGGCCGCACTTGATCCTGGACAGATCTTTCGGCTGAGTCTGGCAAGAGCCGCCGTCAGGTCCCCTGCCCTTCTGATTATTGAAGAGCCTCAGATCATGTTGGACTCAGAAACAAAGGCCATGCTGGATGATGCTTATCAGCGACTCTCAGCCAACCGTACGGTTATCTTTCTGCCGTTTCGGCTTTCGACGGTCAAGAAATGTCAGCGTATCGTCTTGATCCACGAAGGACGTGTTGCGGTCGACGGAGTTCACGAACAACTGGTGCGTTCCAGCGAGCTATATCGCCACTGGGAATACGTCCGGTTCAATCCGTTCCGTGATGAGTCGGAATAGTTGCACCTGCCCTCGATCGACTTTGCTATTGGCCGAAGATCCAGATCCATCATTCGCGAATCACGGCTTCGCTTCAGCGTAAGGTGCATATGAGTCGCGAAGCCTTTCCGCAGCTTCCGCTGGATTCATATTAAACAATGCTCGACCACTCGTTTGCCAGCCAGATGGCGTTAACTGAAATACAGCACAGGCATCTCGCAACATTGAAACGGCGGCAACATTCTCCATGTCGCCGCCTTCGATCGCTTCGAACGAAATATTGACACCAGCCAATAGGCAAATTTCGTTGGTCTGTCGATCTTTCAGCAGGATCATTGACGGCAGCCACTCACATTGAGTCCACCGCAACCCCCGCGGAATGTTGGCTTCCCTTGCCTTCTGAAGAAACGTCTGTTGCAGCCGATTCCGCTCCATCTCGAAACGACGCAGCAGATTCGCCTCGGAAAGACGCGGCGTGAACAAACGGAACAACTTCGTGAAAAATGATTCCGGCAAAACAAGACCTCTCAGTGCTGAAAACTTGAAGAGCAAAACGCGGGCTGGGTGAGATAATAAGTCGAAGAATCGTCCTTTCATCAGTCCTGTCAATAGACTTCTCGAGAATCAGCCCAAACCGCCGCCCTTTGCCTCCGGAATAGAAAACAGGCGTGAGTACATCCCTAAAAGATGTCCCTGTCTGTCTCGAGAAGACCACAGGCACATGGGCTGGCCATGTGTTCAACGCGGTGCTGATTCGTATCAACTTGCGAGAGAAAAAGATGCCTAAACGGATCCTGCTGTAGATGTTCAAGTGATCTGAAGATCCTCGGTTTTCATAAAGAGTTCATCATGACTTGGTGTCTGGAAAACGGATTGCCCTCAAGGCCAATAACCTGCAATTATCACTTGTGCGGCGATGATCAGGCATCGTGGCGGGCCTGTTTCGAGCGTGGTGATTCACGCCACCTACGGAACATTGAACGTGGCGGGCTTGAACGTCGAATATCGAATTCCCGAACCGGCGTTGTGAAAGTTGAAACGGTCAAACTGGTAACCCAGCATCGGAACATGCGTGTGTCCAAAATAGATGTTCTGGACTTCTGGAAGCAGAGCCGTCTCACAGCCCTTCAGGTACTCCAGCAGTGTGCGACACGTCTGCTGTCGCGTATGCCGCACGCGTGGAACAAGGCTATGCAGTCGAGTCTGCACAAGGGCGGAATACAGCAGATTACTCAATGGCCCTTTCACCTTCTCGTCGTGGAAACGTGCTCGATAACTCTCCAGACCGCCGACATGCCTGATCCCATCCAGCACATCTCCATGCAGGAACACATTGCTGCCGATGCGCCAGAACGCCGGGCTCCAGTCAAAGGTGGGATACTGGTCGCTGATGGACGACAACAGAGCCTGCATTCGAGGATGGCAATCGTGGTTTCCCAGCAGATACATCCACGATGCCGACGGATTCAGAGCAATCGCTTTCTCCAGCCATGCGGCTGCAGCATCAAGCGAGGCATCAAGACTGCCAAGCTGACTCCAGCGGAAATCAAACATGTCTCCGCCCAAAACGATGGATTTCGCTGCAGCAATTACATCGGCGTTCCGATCCCAGTGCCACTGACCAATTGAACGGCGGCTGAACAAATGCAGGTCAGAGAGAAACAGTCCGGTCATCGTGCTGTCAGTCCAGTCTAAGCATCGCGCGGAGGACGTTCATGAGAGATTCGCCTGCGAAACCGTGTCATGATCACCTGTGTTACGGATCCTTGAAGTCGGTCAGGTCATGGGTTCGATTGTTTTCTGAGTCGTAACCGCTGATCTCGGTCATCAGACGCAGCAGTCCATAACACAGCCAGTTGACGAACCGAAGGGCTAACGGCTGCTGCTCCCAGCTGGACCGCAAAATCTGCTGACTATCCGATATTATGCTGACTTTCAGGCTTTCTTTCAGGGCCGCACCAAAAACGTTGTCGTCCACAACGAGGTTTGCTTCGTACGAAAGCAGCAGGCTGAACGGATCGATGTTTGACGATCCTACGGTTGCCCAATGTCCATCAATCACACCCACTTTGGCGTGGAGATAATTTCTTTGGTATTCGTGGATTTCAACTCCCGCATCAAGAAGATTTCCATAGATCGCTCGACGTGCGTGGTGTTCAATAAAGTTTTCGAGTTTCCCCTGCAGCAGCAAGACTACTTTCACTCCCCGTTGAGCCGCATTGATGAGTGCATGGCGAAACTTAAACCCCGGAAAAAAATACGCCTGAGCCAAAATGATTTCCGTTTGTGCCTGACTGATGGCCTGCAGATAAGCCGATTCAATGTCCCGGCGATGGCGAAAATTGTCTCTTAACAGGAATGCCGCTCGCATTGATCCCTTGCAGGACGTCGAAACCGGCAGATCTGCAGTCCGCCCCACGCGATGGCGAACCCCCCTTCCTGCGACCAAAGACCACAACTGCACGGTCGAGTTACGAACTGCCTCCACCAGCGGCCCTTTGATCGTGACAGCGTAGTCATATCGCGGTGACGTCTCCCTCGTCGTCGCTCTGTCTTCGACAATGTTGATCCCGCCGACAAAGGCAATCTCTCTGTCCACGACAACAATCTTCCGATGCATTCGCCGGAGACGTTTACGGCGCAATGTCCACGGCGATATCCCAGGCCGAAAGATACGCAGCTCAATGCCGTCCTGTCGCATCTGGTCTCGCAGGGCGTCCGACAAATCGCTCGACCCGTACCCGTCAACGACCACTTGGACTCCAACTCCACGCAACACTGCACGCTTCAACGCTGCAGCAATCCTTTGGCCGGTGGAGTCATCTCTGTAGATATAGGTCACCAGATAGATTTCAAATCTGGCCCGATCAAACGCCTGTTCAATGGCGGGAAAAAACGCTTCACCGTTCTGTAACAGAGTCACCTGATTGCCCGGAATAAAGCCGGAAGTGCCTGTCAAAGTTGCCACAGGAGAGGCAATCATGGCCGTGCCATTTCACATGAGGAATCATCGTCCATATGGAATCATTGTCTTTCAGCCTCTGGGCAGCAACCCGCTCCTTAAGAATCGAGCTCAAACCTTTTCCGGATGATGGATTTCGCTGCTTGGGGAATTCTCTGCGCCACAACACAGAATCGACAGAAAACACTGGCTGTAAAAAGCCCCTTCAGAGGTCAATCAGACGGGCGATAACGATCTGTCAACGCCTCTATCCGGGTCAATTCACACGACGCTTTTCATCAATTGGCGATCGGCTCAATCGGCGACACGAAGTTATCCGGTTTGATCGTCAGGATGCTGCAGCCGCATGTGTCCAGCACTCTTTCAGCGGTGCTTCCCAGCAGCAGTCCCTTAACTCCGCTTCGGCCGACGGTTCCGATGACAATTAGTTCTACAGCCTGATGTTTTGCGATGCGTCGAATTTCCTGCCATGGCGTTCCCCACGACAGATGCGACTGAATCTGCGTGCGATTAATGTCCAGTGAAGCCACGAACTCATCCAGACGCCTTGTGGCTTCGTCGTTGATTTCCTGTCGAAGAGTGCTGCCTTCAGGAACTCTGGAAATCAAATCTTCTGGCACATCTTTTGAATCAATGATATGCAGCAAATGAAGCTCCGCGTTAGCATGTTGAGCAATCTTCAGCCCTTCCTTCACAGCCTTCAGACTGACATCAGAGAAGTCTGTTGCCGCCAGCACGACTTTCGGCGGGACAAGATGCTCGGCCTTCACGATCCAGACCGAAGCCGGGCATTTTCGAATCAGCCGCTTCGCCGTACTTCCTACGAAAAACTCTTCCCATTTCCCATTGCCGCGTGTCCCGGCGAGCACCATGTCATAACCTGCAGCCTGAACTGCCCGAGTGATCTCGACAAAGGGTTCACCCACGAGCGTTTGAAATGTCACATCCAGATCCATTGCATTCAGATCCACGATGATACGGCGCATGGCGTCTTCGGATCTGTCATGCAGCTCACGCTGGTTGGCTTCTCGTTCATGCGGTCCCCAGTGTACTGACTGGCTGAAATCGGGGATCGTGTGCGTGAGCACAAGCGGAGCCCCGGTCTTGCGAGCCAGCCAAACGGCCTGCTTCAAAGCCGCCGCCGAACAGGTTGAAAAATCCATCGCGACAAGAATTGGTTTTGAGTTCAGTTGGTGAATCATAACGTCGTTCCTTCCATGAATGCCGTATGGGTATCGAGGTTAAGAATGTTGGTTGTCGTTACGCGAGCAATCTCGCTAAGCGCTTCGTGGGTCAGGAATGCCTGGTGTGATGTGATCAACACGTTGGGAAACATCAGAAGGTGCGACAGTTCATCGTCGAGCAGCACCTGGCCGGAAAGGTCGTGAAAGAAGATGCCTTCTTCCTCCTCATAGACATCCAACCCAACACCACCAATGTGACCCGATTTCAGAGCTGCGATCAACGCTGTGGTATCAATCAGTTTGCCACGACTGGTGTTCAGAATGAAGACGCCAGGTTTGGTGCGGGCTATTGTCTGAGCATTCAGCAGATGCAGCGTGTCCGGTGTGAGGGGCAGATGCAGCGAGACGATATCACTTGCTGCCAGCAGGCTGTCCATATCGGTGTATCTGATGCCGTGCGAGTTTGCCCAGTCAGTCGAAGGAAACGGATCGTACGCCTGAACATTGGCTTCAAAACCTCGAAAGATCTGCGCGGTTATGCGGCCAATTTTCCCTGTCCCGATAATGCCCACGGTCCTGCCATGAATGTCGAAACCTACAAGACCGCTCAGCGAAAAATTCAACTCGCGCACCCGGTTGTAGGCGCGATGAATTTTACGGTTGAGCGTCAGTAATAAACCCACGGTGTGCTCGGCGACTGCGTGAGGCGAATACGCCGGCACACGAACCACGGGCAGACCAAGCTCTCGCGCTGCCACCAGATCCACGTTGTTGTGACCGGCACAGCGGAGGGCAATCAGCTTGATACCGAGTGCCGACAACTGTTCCAGACACGCTCGATCGGCGTGATCATTAACAAAGATGCACACCGCCTGCGCACCGCCCGCCACAGCCGCCGTTTCCTCGCTCAGACGGAACTCATGGAATCGCCAGGTGATGTTCTGCGCACCGGCAGCCTTGCTAAGATACTCCCGGTCATAAGACTTCGCATCATACACGACAACTTCAATCATCTTTCTGTATCTTTCATGTTCTCGCGAACGCTCGGCAATTGTCAGCCGCGATCATTGGGAAAGGAACAGAGGCTTATCAGTGTTACGTATGACGTGCAATGCAGTTTCCCCAAAGATGCGTCTCAGAAGGAGATTTTGTGCGCTGTTTCCAACCACCATGAGATCTGCACCCCAGCTTTGCATATAAGGCAACAAATGCTCGTTGGGTGATCCGGTGATGCATTCAGTTTCCGTCTCAAGTCCATGGGATCGACAGTAGCCAGCGGCCTCCGCGAGGAGATTTTTTGCGTGCCCTGTTCCATCGTCAAAAGAAACGATTCGCAGTTCTGATATTGGCCAGAGTCGCATCTGGACAAAACTCTTCATGGCTTTAGCGGACTCCATCGAGCCGCTATAGGCAATCAACACCTTCTTTATGGGTGCGACTTGTTTTGAGACCGCCAGAAGTGGCCGGACCCCGGACTGAACCAACCGCACCAGCGTATCGTGTGGATCAGCAACAAGATCAGACTCAAAGAGACTTTTTAAACCGAAAACCATCAGATCGTGATATCTCGCTTCATCCGTCATCACTGAAAACGGTTCACCGACTTCTCGAACGACTCGATGCCTGACACCTGCAGCCTTGCATGCCACCATAAATTCTTGCGTTGCCCACTCGACTCTTTCACGTGCTTTGGCCAGAGAACTTGCGGTCTCCGAATAGGCAATCGGTCCGTCGCCAATTGGCATCGCCATGAATGGCGTGACTCGCCCGGGATCAGTCACGCTGACACCCGTCAATTCTGCATTGTGAGCTATCGCTATAGCAACAGCCTGATTGATGGCTGCCACGGTATAGTCACTGCCGCCAAGGCCCACGAGTATTCGCTTCAGCATCTGTGTGTCTCTCCTAAAAACGTCGTGTTACGAGTCAACGGGATTGCTTCGCTTCAAGCCCGTCGTCTTCCATCGCAGGCAGGAAAACTGGTGCGGAGAAATGCGGTTCCGTATTATGGTGCGGATCAGTTCTCACCTGAATTCGATCGACAACTTCCTTCACACCTGTAACACATTTAATGTACGCCAGTGAGACTTGACGCATGAACCAAGTGCGGAGTGTCCCAGCTGTGACGCAACCTTCGTGCCAACCTGATTGAAGCCTGCATGAGCGAATAGACACTAAAAGGCACGTGCGGATTCGCGCGCATGGTCCGCAATTGGTCCATTTGAACCCGACAAGACGACCTGAAGAATGCGATGCACAGCATCCGCCATAACTTTAGCAGCCTGATGGCTCAGGAAAGAATCAGACTCTTTCAGATCGCCCGGTCCGGCAGTCATTGCCGCTTCTGTTGGCTTATCGCAGCAATGACGGTCTCTAGTCCTTTCTCTCCCTTCGCTGCGGAACTGATCCTCTCGTCAAAACTGGTTCGATCAGGACAACCGGTCTCATCGTTAGTACCGTCAAGGTCCGATACTTGAGGTTGATTGGAACTCTTTGTTGTCGGGGTCCCTCTGCGTCTTGTTCACACAATTCACAGCGGTGAACCCCTGGTGTTGCGCGGGCGATTGGAAACTCCTGCAAAGACGCACTGGCGACAAATGGCAACCAATGGGGGGCGATTCTAAGCCTGCATTCTGAAGGATCACTAAGGTGAAACGGCAAGGCTTTCTCGCAGCAGGACTGCTGAGTTCAGCAACAGCATTATGTTTGTTGTTGAATCGTCACGGTGGTCTTGGTGCGTCCGAAGAACAACCACGGTCATTCCGCGAAGCATTGGCGGGAACCAAAGAGACCGCCGCAACAGAAGTTGAGGATGGAATCCGCCTCAACTACTTCGATACAACCTGGGCTAAAGTCCTGAAGGATGTTGCGGAGAGTCAGGAGATGACTCTCGTAATGGATTCGGTTCCTCCAGGTCGATTTGCGCGGCGTGACAAAAAGCAATACGACATTGCGACCGCGATTCGTATCCTGAACAAGGAACTTGAACCGCAGGGGTATCGCCTTCTTGCTCAGAAGTCGTATCTGATTGTTCTGAATCTGGATAAGGCACGTACCGAATATTCGCGTCCCAGTATCCAACCTGATGGATCAACGGAACAGGAGCGAACTCCTGCAACTGAAGCACTGATTCGTTCAGCATCGGCCTCGCGTGAAGTCCCCGGAGACGGCCAGAGCCAGAAGAGTTCTTCCCCTGTTCTTTCCAACGCGAAGAGACGTGACAAGTCCGGTTCTCTGGATGCTCGGGCGGCGAAGAGTGTCTCTGAACGCAGTCGGAATCGCTCTGCTTCCGAGGAGGATTCTGACTGGGATGGAATTCCCTCGAAATCGTCTATTCGTCCGGTTTCTCATGGTAGCAAAGTTGTTCAGGAGGAAGTGGCCGAAGCCGATCCTCCAGGGCCGATGTCTGTCGAAGAGATTCCCTTGACTAATGGCAATGCGTCAGAGCTGGCGAGAACAATCTACGTCGTATTCGAGAAGCGTGCCGCGCTGCAAAAGAACAGTGTGAATGGGCTTCCGGGCTTTGCTGTCTATGATCGAGCCGAAGACGGTACGGGACGCAAAGAAGAGTCTCCTTTGTTCCGTATCGCCATCGATCAGGACGCAAATCAGCTCGTGCTCGAGGCCCCTGCTCCGCGGATGAATCACCTTAAGAAACTGATCGCCGATCTCGACAAGCCGGCCGAGTTCGGCAGCGAAGCGGCGGTAAAAGTTGTCGAGAACAAAGGTATCTCTGCCAAAACAGCAAAGGAGCTGAATGAGCAGATTCACCTGCTTGTCTCCATGGCCGATGAGGGTGCTGACGCACCCGGGGCTTTGAAAGATGAGAAGCCTCGTCCGGCTGGCGAACTTGCGAATGGAGACGATCCCGCTATTAATCTCCGGGGTGAAGTCAACATTCAGGCAATGCAGGAACTTGGTATTCTGATTTTGAAGGGGAATGAAGCCGATGTCGCGAAGGTGGAGGAGATCATCCAGCGACTGGAGACGATGAGTGTCGGTTCACTCCCGGCAATTCACGTACTGACTCTGCAGAATGTTGACTCTGAGGCAATGGCGACTTTGCTGACCAGTGTCTACGAAGAGCTTACGGAACTTCGTCAACGCGGAAGTGAGAGCCGAAAAACGGCCGCCTTCATTCCTGTGATTCAGCCAAACGCGATCCTCATTCTCTCATCAGAAATCGAGCGTCAGTCAATTCTTGAATTGGCCGATGAGCTTGATAAACCGCTCAGTCCGGAACTGGAGTTTCAGGTCTTCCCACTGAAGAGCGCCATCGCCTCTCAGGTTGTGACTGCTTTGGAGAGTTTCTATGAAGAACGGCCAGGGCTTGGAACCAGCGTAAGAGCATTTGCCGATGTTCGAACGAACTCTTTGATCGTTCAGGGCCGCGCGAATGAACTGGCGGAAGTCACGAAACTTGTCGAGAGAATTGACAAGGATGATCCGTCGGCGACCGTCCGAATGCAGATCATTCCTCTGAAGCAGGCTGTTGCACAAGAACTGAGTGACACCATCAATCAGGCTTTGCAGGCTGTTATTAATCCACCGCAGCAGACGACTCAGGGCGGCGGCGGATTCGGTGGCGGTAATAATACCGGCGCTCAGGAACTGCGTGATAACAAATCGGTCGCGTTGGAGTTCCTGACGTCCAATGGTGGAGTTCAGGATCTAATCCGGTCCGGTATCCTTGCGGACGTCAGAATCAGCCCGGACGTTCGCTCCAACAGCCTGATTGTCTCGGCCCCCGAAGCCAGCATGACGCTGATGACAGCACTCGTTGAAGCCCTTGACCGAGCACCAGGTGCTACATCAGAAATCAAGGTCTTCACGCTCAGGAATGCAGATGCCCAGCAGTCGGTCGATCTTCTGGAAACACTGTTTGATAACACGAATCAGGAAGATCAACTTGGAATTCAGTTAGCTGGCACGGAAGGTACCTCCAGCAGTCTGATTCCGCTGCGATTCTCTGGGGACATTCGCACCAATACTGTTCTGGCTGTCGGCAGCGCTGAGTCTCTCAGTGTTGTTGAAGCGATCCTTTTACGGCTGGATAACGATGATACACGAAAGCTGGAGACCACGGTCTTTCAGTTGCGAAATGCTCCTGCGGATCTTGTTGCTGAAACACTGCTGAATTTTCTGGAGCAACAGCAGGCGCTGCAGGACAGTTCTGAAGACCTGATTAGTAACATTGAGCGAATTCGCCAGCAGGTTCTGGTGGCACCGGATGTTAACAGTAACTCATTGATCGTCAGTGCTTCGCCTCAATACTTCAGCCAGATCACCGGTATTATCGAGACTCTGGATGCTCAGCCACCAGAAGTCGTTATTCAGGCTCTGCTGGTAGAAGTCACATTGGATGCGACGGATGAGTTTGGAATCGAGTTAGGATTTCAGGATCCTCTTTTGCTGGCCCGAAGCGCTACAACGACAACGCCAGGGATCAACTTCAATAACACGACCATAGGTCTTGGGACCACGGCAACATCGCCAGGAACAGTCGGCACTCAGGGACTCTCGAACTTCTCGATGGGACGGCAGAACAACGGCCTCGGGTTTGGCGGGTTTGTGTTCTCTGCCCAATCGGATGCGGTCAGCGTGCTGTTGCGAGCCCTCGCAGCTCGCAGAACAGTTCATGTTTTGAGCCGACCTCAGGTGCGCACGACACATAATAATCTGGCACGAGTCAACGTCGGACAGAACGTTCCTCTCGTAAACGGAGCTCAGCCGAGTGCTATCGGCGGTGCGGCAAATCCAACGATCATTCGACAAGACACCGGGATCATTCTCGAAGTGACTCCGCGAATCACGCCGGACGGCATGGTGGCGATGGATGTGTTTGCGTCGAAGAGTAATGTGGTGGAGGGAGATGGTATCCCGATCTACATCAACCCGGATGGCAGCTCAATTACCTCACCGGTTATCAATCAGTCGATCGCGGATACGATCGTGAATGTGCCTAACGGCCAAACGATCGTGATCGGCGGAATGATTACCAAGAGCGATTCGTCACTGGAAAGAAAAGTGCCGTGGCTGGGAGATCTGCCGGTCGTTGGCCGTGCTTTCCGCTACGACAGCACGACGGTCAGCCGAACGGAACTGCTGATCTTCCTGACGCCTCGTATTGTGCTGAGCGATCTGGATTCAGAACTCATCAAACAGGTCGAATCCGAGCGTCTGCACTTTATCGAATCAGAAGCCGAGGAGATCCACGGACCGCTCTACAGTGTGCCGCAGACGCAGAATGGATCAAACATGCTGATGCCGGAACTCTATCCGGAATCGTCCGGTGAAATTATGACTCCGCCGGCTGCTTTGGAACACGAATAGGGCGATGCTCCGGGCTAATTAACGGTTTAGCCCGTATTAAGTTCCGTATTCTTCGTTTAACCGTCAGCCGGAGGTGTACGCAAGAATGCTCTTGCCGAGTACGTCTGCGGCTGACTGTTAGACGAAGAACTCATTTCGAGACTACTTCTAAATGTATGGGCCTTTGGGCCGAAAAACACCGGCGTCGTACCAGCGTCGCATCAGGCCACGTGGCCTATAAGGTCGTCCCATGAAAACTCAACGCCTTTCAGTTGCCATTCTGCTGTTTGTCGGCTGCGTGATTCAATGCGTTGGCTGCAGTTCAACGGGTTCGATGTTCCGCGATTCGTCGATGCTGGTCAAAGATCCCGGAAGGCTTGTCGGACGGCCGAAAATCGAAAGGAACGTCGTGCGTGTCGTGACTCTTTGGGAAGCTGCACAGGGGAGAGATCCGGGTGATAAACCGGCCCGCGGCTTTGCCGGGCAGATCCTGTTCTTCGGCCCGCGCGGAGAAACCGGAGCAAGAGTCCACGGCAAAGTCGTGATCTACGAATACGACAATTACGATCTGGACCTTCTGGACGATCCGGAACCGTTGCATTCATTCACGTTCGAACCCGATGCGTGGGACATCCATCGGACAGAAGGAACATTAGGGCATTCCTACAGTTGCTTTATTCCGTACATGAATCGCCATCGCGATCAAGTGACATGCGGCCTCAAAGTTGAACTCATTGGCGACGACGGACAGAAGATCTCTTCCGAGATTGTTGAAGTGATGTTGCCGTCGCGAACCACAACATCCAAGGCCGCATCGATGACGCGGGGTTTCGTTCGCGAATCACAACTGGGGGCTCAGCCCGTCATCCAGCGAACCGTGAGCGAAGCCCCGGCAATTGACAAACCGCCCAGGTTGGAAACAATGTCAATTCCGCTGCCCAAGCGTTAAGTAAGTGAACAAGCCGAAAGCCGCGTTGCCCTCATCTTACTCAGGCAAGGACGCGGATTTGACCGCGATCGATTCGGCCACAAACGGTGTGTCCAGGCAGCCGGCAAATCGGCACGCATTCACAATGCTCTGTCCGGTATCTCCTGTCCAGTAAACGGCCGTTTTCTGCAAAGGTGGTACTCTGCGATCTGAAACGGTGATCGCATTCATGGTGATGTCGGTACAGTCAGCCAGTCGAATTCCATAGGGAGCGGAATCCAGAATCTGGTTATTGCTGAGGATGATGTTTGAGCATTCATAGAGTTCCAATAAGGCTTCCCGCTGAAGTTCGGGAGCCTCAGGGTACAAATGTCGGCCACTCAGGCAATCCTGCAGGATATTGCCAGAGAATATGCTATCGCGACAGTTTCTGAGCGTCACTCCGGTACATAACTCTCGCTCCACCCCATAGTCTGCATTGTGACCGAAGCAGTTGTCGCCCATCACAATCTGAGAACATCCCTCGATCAGCATGTTCCGATTGTGGCCGGAATAGATGGAATTCCCCGTGATCGTCACGCCCTGTGCGGCTGTCATGTGAATGTTGTTCCACTGACTTCCGATCAGGTTGCCGGTTATTGCCAGCATGCCGACCTTGGCGTTCTTCTCCTGAGGCTGACCAATGATTCGAATGTTGGCTCCGCTCGGGCTATAAGTTGCCTGAATCGTATTGCTGCAGATCGTGCCTTCACGAATACTGCCTTCACTCGCATCAAGCCAGATTTCTGCTGTGGGAACGCCGTCCGCATCCGGAACTTTGTGGCCTCCGTTGTTGTTGTATTCGATATCGTTGCCTGTGATCTGCAGATTGCGAATTTCACTGCGTTCAATGCGTATTCCGCCGAGTCGGCAGTAGCTGATATGCGAACCACTGATGATCGTCTGATGCAGATTCAGTCCTTCAAGAAAGACGCCAACACCAGTGTTGTGATAAATGTGGCAATGGCTGATCAGCACATTACGTGCTCGACCAGTAAGATGAATACCATGTCGCAGCTTCCGAAGTAACACGCCCGTGACTGTGGGCTGCATTACTCCTTCAATTCGAATGCCGTCTGCTTCAGCATGTTCGCCGACGATTTCGAGTTGACTGATCATCGGCATGCGTTCATGAGTCCATTCGGAATCGCGGAACCCGTCCGGTGCGGCAGTTGTTGTATGCGTTCCCTTGAGCAGTATTGCCGGCCCCCTACCCTGCATCAGTATTCGAGCTGTACCGCTTTCGCCGCGAATTGAAGTTCGACCGACTTTTGCAAGATCTACAATCAGCGATCGAGTTAGTCGGTAATCTCCTCGCGGCAGCAGTAACTCACCGACGCCTTCATCGATAGCGTGTTGCAGGGCCTCGGTATCATCCGTTTGCCCATCGCCTGTCGCTCCGAAGTCGCCTGCCTGAGTCATCGCACGAATCCTCTGAAGTGTCTCGCGAACTAGATCTCTGCACGGCATGAAATGAGGCCGGGTGTTCGCGGGATCTATACAGAGCAATGCCTCAATCGTAGCCACGTACAGAATAGCTTGTTGGCGGACTGAGAGAAAATGCTCCTCACTGATTCCTGCGGGAATGGTCGTCCACAAAAGCAGGAAGCCCCAGTGGCAAAGCATTTGCTGCCGTCACTGAGGCTTCAGACTTATCCGGATTTCGCCACATATGCAAAAATGTCAGCGGATCAATTGTTAACGGATGGTAGTCACCTGCAGAAGATTCTCGATACGATGATGGGGATACATTCGACGCGCCGCCGTGGTTGCGACCTGTTTCGCGTACCAGGACCCGGCTCGCCCGGTCAATGTCACAGACTGAAATCCCACATCGACGCAAAGGTCGTGAACAACAACGCTGGCCAACTGCTGGATTAAATCCATGCAGCGGTCTGTTTCGGGGCTGGTACGTGGCTGAAGTCGCATCGCTCTCCTCCATGAAGATTGTGCTGACGAACGAAACAGAGAAATTTCGTGATCACAGTCGGCTTGTGAAAATCGAACCGGAGGAGGATACCCTCGAGACGTCCGATTGTGCAGAGCAGGATTCGAAAAACTTGCGGAGTATGGGACATCGCCACTACAAACTGGAACCCCTGCAGTGCCCCGGAAGACCCCACGTCAACTAAACCCCTGCTTTGCCCGACTGTCTTTCCTGGCATTTCGGAGAAGCCCGCGGCGGAGATACGCACTTCAGTGTTCCTAGGACGATTTATGGCCCTTTTGCAGGCTTTTGGACTCAGTCGCTTGCCAAAATCATTGACGTTTTCATGACAAGACTTCGTCGCGCCGGCGAAGTGGCGGCCACTGATGGCGGACTATTCTACCGCTCCCGGATCCATCTCCCGAGCACCAATTAATCGCCCTCGGATTACGAATGCAACCCAGGTCCAAAGCAGGCCACCAGTCCATCCTCCCATTACATCCGATGGGAAATGAACTCCCATGCAGACACGACTGATTCCCACAATCATTGCAATGGCCAATGGAAGTCCGGTCATCAACTGACGCAGATGTCGATTACTGGTCAGTTGACTCAGGAGCAGACCAATCGTGACGTAGACAACGATCGACATCATCGCATGGGAGCTTGGGAAGCTGGTTTTACCGGAGACGTGAGATAAATGTGGAACAATCGAAGGTCGCTCTCTCTGAATCAGGTGTTTCATGAGTACTCCCATCCAGAAACCACCAAATGTGGTCAGCCAGAAGAAATGAAACGTGCGTGCTCCGAGTTCAGCGAAGGCAAATATTGAGAAGCCCAAAAATGTGGTCACCAGAACTGCATAGCCTCCCAGAGCCGTAAAGTCGCGCATGGCTTCTTCAAGCTGCGGAGGTCCGATCATGCGGGCCGGGTTATCAGGCTGCCGCAAAATCTCCACGACTTGATGATCCAGATCTTTGTCGGCAAAATTCGAGCGCGCATTAGCCACTTCATAGATTCCCCATGCCAGACCAACAAGACACAGAGTGACAGGGAGAATTCGCAAATACGGGGGAGATGACATTTTGCAGTTTTATCAGAGACTCTAAAAAAATCAGGCATCGATCAACACTTTTCAGCGGTGTCCTGAACTGCGTCGATTGCGAAGTTCGGTCAGTCGTACAAGAAATTCCGCCTCCTTGCCACGATCAACCGGATTGTAGTATTTTCGATCCACGCCGAGGTAATCCTGATTGACCCAACCCTCAGTTCCATCGTGAGCATACTGATAACCCACACCGTGCCCCATCTTTGCCGCCCCTGCATAGTGACCATCTCGAAGATGCATGGGCACGGGGACCAGCGTATTCTGTTTGACATCGGCAATCGCCGCATCAATGGCGACATACGAGGCATTTGATTTTGGTGCGCACGCAAGATAGGTGGTGGCTTGTGCCAGGTTAATACGGCATTCGGGCATGCCGATCGTTTCCGTGGCCTGCCACGCTGCGGTTGCAATCGGTAGTCCCATGGGATCGGCATTGCCAATGTCTTCTGAAGCGGCGATCACAAGTCGCCGCGCAATGAAGCGAGGATCCTCACCGGATTCCAGCATCCGCGCCAGCCAGTAGAGAGCCGCATCAGGATCACTTCCACGAATGCTCTTGATGAACGCACTGGCAACGTCGTAGTGATCATCCCCGGTGGGGTCGAAACGAATAACTCGCTTCTGCATTGATTCTTCAGCGACGCTTTGATCGACAAGTTTAGTTGTTCGAGCGACCGACAGAACGGCAATTTCAAGAGCCGTTAATGCACGTCGACCATCGCCATCTGAAAGAGTTGCAAGAAACTCAAGAGCCTCGGGCTGAACCGCAACTTTATGACTCGCGAGGCCACGACGATCATCACTAAGTGCCCGCTGCATCAGATTGATCAGATCCGACTTATCGAGCTCTCGGAATTCAAAAACCTGACTTCGACTGATTAGCGGAGCGACCAGAGAGAAGAATGGATTTGCAGTGGTTGCCCCGATCAAAGAAATCGTTCCGCTCTCAACATCCGGCAGGAGAATGTCTTGCTGGCTGCGACTGAAGCGATGTAACTCATCAATGAAAAGCACTGTCTGAGTTCCATCGGCTGCCAGGCGATCAGCTGCGGCCTGAAGAACTTCGCGCACCTCACGCACACCTGCTGTCGTAGCATTCAAACGTTCAAAGTGTCGCTGAGTCTGCCTCGCTATTAGCTCCGCGAGAGTTGTCTTTCCTGTTCCTGGCGGACCATAAAAAATCATAGAACCGATTCGGTCTGCATCCAGCATTCTCCGAAGCAGCTTTCCGTCACCCAGAATATGGGTCTGGCCGGAGAACTCCGCCAATGTCGCAGGTCTCATCCGAGCGGCCAGTGGCTTAGCGCTTTCGCGATTGTTTTGTTCTGCCGCAGCAAAAAGATTCATAATGAAGGCCTCAGAGAACGAAAGTTTGCAGACCGAGCCGAAAATCGCCGCCCATGGTACGTGTCCGGGCCAAAAACGTCCTGATTACGATACAAAGCGGCATTGTAACGGCCTGCCTGGGATGTTCTTTCCGACAGGTATCCCTCAATCTCATGTTTTTCCGCTGCCCAGGTTTGAAATCAGTGGCAGGGCTGAGTTCCCACGGACAGAATTCCATAGAACTAGACAGCTTCGTATCAGATATTCCAGGCCAAGAGGCTATTTGGACTCAATTCATGGTGGCAATTCTACATCCAACCGGACCTGGCATGCAGATTCCCATCGACAGAGCCGTCGTTCTGATCGGACGCAGCCCGGAGTGTGATGTCGTTCTTGATGTCAGTTCAAAGATTTCTCGAATGCATTGTGCTCTGGTTCAGGTTGATACGGCGTACTACATTCGTGATCTTGGCAGCCTGAACGGAGTAACCGTTGCTGGCGAAAGGGTTGAGAAGGACGTCAAGCTTACGAATGGTACCGAAGTCCAGATCGGTGACGTGAAATTCCTTTTCCTTGAAAACGTGCTTCCTGCTGCCCGAACCGCCAAAGCAGCACCAGCAAAAGGGAATCCAGTCTTCATTGATGAAACAATTGAGGTTCTGGATGTTGATGAAGTGGAAGTTGTTGAAGCAACTGTCCCACGTCGACCAATAGTGGGATCAACTCCTGGTCGCATGCCCACCCTGCGAACCGATCTCGATGACGCTGAAATTATCGATGCAGAGGTTATTGAGGACGTTGAGATTCTTGACGCCATGGAGATTATTGAGGACGTTGAAATCATCGAGCATGTGGAAGTTATCGATGATGGCGACATTATTGAAGACGTTCAAATCGTTGAGGATATCGACGTTATTGAAGACGTCGAAATCATTGATGAGCAACCCCGAAGATCGCGCCCTCGACCGAGACTTCGTTGATGGAGCAGGCTGTGCATTCTGTGGCAGGCAACCTTGGCGGTTACAGAACAGCAGATTTTGAATCGTTGACCGACTTCCGGTCAACGACAGCGTTGCCCGTATTATCGCAACAAAGATCCCAACGACGTCAGTCCAATGGACTCGCGATTCACGAAGGGTTCCCCAAAGGCTTTCCCGATTGACCAACCCCAGTACCTCGCTCGATCACGGATGTCGTCAATCACGGTGGGGAACGACTCCGATTTGCCCTTGATCAACTGGCTCTCATAAGCCTTGACTGCCTGCATCTTCGTTTCAATATCAGAAGAAACATCAAGCACAAACGACGCCACCGGATGAATACGCAAATGGATGCTGAAGTAATGAAGCAGCATGGGTGACCAGAACGGATCACCGTCCATGTCTGAGCGACTTAGCTTCGCCCAAAATCTCGCATCGTCCACAAGACTACTGGCCGCCACATGATCGGGATGGACGTCCTGCCAGTAGGGAGCCAGGATGATCTGAGGTCGCACGAGTCTGATCACCTGTGCCAGTTGTCTTCGAGATTCCAGAGTTGGCTGCAAACTGCGATTGGGTAACCCAAGATTAGATCTCCAGGTCAGGCCGAGGATTTCAGTTGCTGCTGCAGTCTCCTGCTGCCGAATGACAAGAGAACCAAAAGGCGTTGGTTCGCCAGTTGTCAGATCCACAACGCCTACGCGCAGATTCTGCCGCAATGAAGAGGCAATGGTACCTCCTACGCTGATTTCCGCATCATCAGGATGAGGCGATACAACAAGTATGTCGAGTGGCTGCATAAAATCCTCTGGGCGCAATGAACCGGTGTAATACACTCGCTTCGAATTCGACTCACCAGTTGCGATGTGTTGAATTCTGATTCCTGTGACGTTGACCGTCACTGCTGCGAACCCCGTATTGTCCGAGGATTTCCATGATTCGTTTGCGAAGGCCAATAGTTATTCTCGGACTTCTGGCCATCACGGTCACAGGCTGCGGCTTGGTGGAGCATCCGAAATCTGCCATGCGGCGAATGACACGTATGTTCACGCCAAATCCGGAGGATTGGGACAAGGGTACCGACGAAGACGCGGGCGAATGGGACTTTGTCGGGGACGAAGCACGCGGTGATCAAGCCCGTGAGAAGGATCCTGACCCGTGGTTCAAGAAACATCTGATGTCAGAAAAAGCCAATAGTATCGAACGAAACCTGGGCATTGACTGAGTTTAATCGGCAAAAACGCTCTGGACACATTTTCACAGATTGGGTACACCACCGGCGATTTCTGCGGGTCTGTGCGCGAGAATTGCAGAAGTTGCAGGTCTGAAAGGTACTTTCCTTCCTGCCTGAGCCCATAGGATTGGTCTCAGCCGGGTTCCCAAACCTGAACGTGTTCCGCGCTTCCACTCTGACTGTTCACAGTCAGGATTGGAATTGAGTCTTTTTTGCAGGAAACCGACAGGATGTCCAGGTTCCCATCACGCATCGTTATCGCGATTAAAGTGCCCGCACTGTTAGCAGCAATCAGCGGCTGCATGTATCAGCAGCCGATGTATCAACCTGGCCCTTACGGCCAGCAAATGTATGGTGCTCCTGGCGGGTATGTCCAACCTGGAACAATGGTGGTTCCGCCGTCGAATGGAACTCCTTACCCCCCGGGAAGCACTTATGATAGTGCTCCTCGTGCCGACGATTTCAACGCAGAAAAAGGCACATCTGGTGGGAAGTTCTTTGGCGAAGATGGTGGTGTCCCGACTCCAAAAGACACCGGATCAGATACGGGTGTCCAACAATTCAATCGTGA
The DNA here is from genome assembly GCA_903921605.1 of uncultured Planctomycetaceae bacterium. Next base: position 67,677 of record CAIXQV010000991.1, read on the forward strand.
CCTTGGAACCTGACCTCCGCCTGATCTTCGATCTGACAAACTCCGACATCAATAAAACCTCGAGCCGCCATGTGGTGACTCGAGGTTTCCAGTGCGTGCCTGAGGTACGGCTTTACTGCTTCTTTTCCGGAAGTTCCATAACTTCGACTTTGCGAATGAAGACGTGGCTGCCCGGGTCATGCTGCTGAAAAGCAAAGTGACCTTCTTTGAAGGTCTGATTAAAATCGAGATACTCGTAAAGTTCATTGCCGTCGATGGTGATCTTGATTCGAGTCACTGCTCGCCCGCGCCACACATCGTCACGAACTTCCAGGTCATATGTGAACCATGTATCCGGCTTCACATGCTGTTGATAGACATGACACATTCCGTATAACGAACCTGTTCGAATTGGATCTGTGTGAGTGCTGTCAATCTGAGCTTCATAGCCATCCGTAAATCCCGGCTTGCGTGTTGTCCGGAAATAAAGTCCGGAATTGCCCTTATCATTAATCTTTACTTCAGCGCGATACCGGAAATTTTTGAAGGGCCCTTTCACGTTTACCAGCATCGAAGCTTCACCGGATCCGGCGAGAGCTCCCTCCTTAACTTCCCAGACGCTCTTGTCGTTACCAACTTTCTCCCAGCCGTCCAGCGTCTTTCCATCAAACAGAGAAACCCATTTCTCTTCCTGCGCAAACACGGCGTTGCCTGAGCATACAGTGACCGCGGCAAGCATCGCCAAAACATACCAGTGCATAGACTTCATCATGAAATTGTTCCCGATTTGTGGTGGGCTGATCGACCGAACGTACGACCAGAGACTAATCGAACCTCAGAAATTCTAGCGAAACCAATTCCCGGAAACCATGCCTCAGCCAATTCACATGCAGCAGTGCCGTGAATGCTTTCGGGACACCCCGGACGTCCGCAACATTCAGCGCGGTGACTCACGCAGCAACACGCCGAGGCCGAAGGTATCCTCAAGCAGTGACGCCTTTTGCCGCAACTCCATGCGTTCGAGTGAAAGATCACCGGCGGAATTTGTGACGTTAACAACCAGGCGATTTTTCTCGATCGTACACTCGATATCTCGGACTCGCTGGCTGCCCGTATGATCCAGTGCCACTGCGACTCTTAAGATCCCGGCCAGACGAGACACGATGACACGACTGTCACGATCCAGTCGGGCAAAGGTCTCGTGAGTTGGCTTCGGTGATGCTCTGCGGTGGTATCGAGCAATCATCGCAACCAGTTGATGGTCCAGAGCATTCAGCCCGAACAGTTCGCTGTTCATGATGAGATAGTACGAATGCTTGTGATAGCCCGATAGCCCTACAAAGAGCCCTGTCTCATGCAACAGGGCTGCGGCGTACAAAAGTGTCTCGCAACGAATATCCATACGATGTTCGGATTGCAATGAGCGAAAAAGCCTTCTGGCAAGATCCGCAACATGCCGAGCGTGCTGCAGGTCGACCTGATACTTCCGAGCCAGCTCGAGGGCCGAGCTAATGATCTGATCACAGAAATCTGCGGACCAGTCATTCGATCTCAGCATTCCCTGAAGCAGAGCGTCACGCAGATTGAAACCAGTGATCAGCAAGTGCTGGCAATTCAACAGCTGAGCCAGTCGCAAATTTGCCAGCAGGGCGGGAACCAGGGTCTCGGCCTGAGAGAGTTCAATATGGTATTTCTGCATGATGCGATCGACGGTCATGGAGACCAGCCGGGAGGATAACTTTTCTATTTCCTCAACGGGTATTCTGGTCAGCCCTGAGCTCTGCAGGTTGATGCCCAGCACACGGGCAGCAAATCTCATATCACCACCCAATGCTACAAACTCAACTGCTTTCCCCCTTGGAACAAGATCGATCAGTGGCTCAACAGTCCGATCAATCTGGCCAATCATGATACTGCCAGCTCGGCTACGCGTGGCCTGTGACTGGAGCACCATTTGTTGCAATCGCAACGACCCAAGCCGATAGGGTTGGGAGTGAATAATGTCCTTCCCTTTCAGCACCAGCACTTCTGTGTTGCCACCCCCGACTTCGGCAACCACCGTCATTGCATCTGTCAGCGTCGTATCGTTCTGAAGCAGCGGGCGAACGCCAAGATAGGTAACACGCGCGATTTCAGCATCGTCGATCAACTCAACAGCAAAGCCAGTGGCAATGTAGATTCTGTCCAGAACCTCCAGACGGTTGGTTGCTTCACGAACGGCACTGGTTGCAACGATCCGGATATGCTTCGGATCGGTGCATTGGTACTCCTTCAACTTCCGCCGATAGCTCTTGAGAACTTTCACACACTCCTGCAAAGTCTTCCGTTGGATTTCTCCATTGGTGAAAGTGTCCTTACCGAGACTGACTCCGCGAACTAGCTGCTCCAGAACTCGAACAGAAGGACTCCCGTCACTTTCCCCGATCGCCATGCGTATGGCTGATGTGCCCAATTCAATAACTGCCAGCGGAAACGTGTTCTTGATTCGCTGAGACTCGACGGGGGCTTCTGCACGCGGGGCGTCAGGGCGAACCGATTGATCATTTCGATTGGGTTCAGTTGGGGCGTTCATGGCAACACTGGCTTCAGAGGAAATTAGGAGACCGTTTCGAAGGAAAGCGTCCTGAGCCTACGTTTTTTTTTCCGACTTCACTGCGGACTCCTGACGCACCCAAGCAGCAGCGCCCACGGCACCTGCCAAGTCACCTAATTCACTGACTTTTAGTTTCGCGCAATCGGCGAGTGACGGCAGAACGTTGCGTTTGATGCCCTCTCGAACACCCTCGAGATACAACTTTGGCATCGCTTCTACCAGACCACCTCCCAGAATCACAACATCAGGTGCGAGGATATTGATAAGGCTGCCGATCCCACGTCCTACCTGCTCTGCCGCTCGACGCACAATCATCTCGATTGCTTTGTCTCCCATGTCGATCGACTTTGCCAGAATCGAACTACGAATCTTTCCGATGTCAGTTCCCGCAAATTCTTTAAGGTGCGGTGCTTGTCCGCGAAAAACAGCTTTGGCTGCTTCCGCAGAAATCGCCAGTCGACTCGCAAGACCTTCCAGCGTCCCGACCGGACCTACGCCAGCCGCCGCTCCCTCGGTTGCCATCTGGAGATATCCGACCTCCATACAAGATGATCGCGAGCCGCGAAAAATCTTCCCTTCGTAAACACATCCGCCGCCGATCCCGGTGCCAGGAAAGACGCCCAGCACACACCTTTGCCCCTGCCCTGCTCCGGCAACGTATTCGCCGAAAACTCCGGCATCGACATCGTTGCAAATGGCCGCAGGACACTTGAATCTCTTTGAAAGGAATTCCTGAAGCGCGACATTCTTCCAGCCAAGGTTCGGCGCTTCCAGAATTACGCCGCGCTGAAGATCTAACGGCCCCGGGACTCCCGCTCCAATTCCTGCAACTTCGTCAGGGTGAACCTCTGCTGCCTCAAGGGCCATGGTGATCGTTTCAGCGAGTCGCTCCAACGCGAGCTGCTCACCTTCATTGCCACGAGTTTTCCGGCGTTTCTTGGCGAGCACCTTAAGCTTGTCGTCAAAAACAACGGCCATCATTTTGGTGCCACCCAGATCAAATCCGATCCAGATGCGGCGTTTTGGGGTCTCGTCTGTCATTTTGCTCTCAAATTAGTACCAATGCGGGCCAACAGAATGCCCCGTCAATCTACGTAGGATAACAATTCAGGCAGTAGATGCTCCAGCAACCACGAAATCAGATTTCTCAGACGACAGCCATTTGCAAACCGCGACAGAACATTGCGGGAACACGCGAACTCAAGGCGAACGGGTAGACTGGACCGAGGAACTAACAGATTTTGATAGTTCCTGCAGAATGTTTTCCAACTCCGCCTATGGTTACGATACATCCAATCCTTGAATTGTCGTTCGACTAAATAACACATTGAGACGAATTGAAATGTCTTTCCGCGCTCACTCGATCCTGTTTCTCTGCTTCATGCTTCCGGTTGCAGCGAGCAGATTTTTGTTGGCTGCTGAAGATGCCTCTCAGCCCATACTCCGATCGGAGTTTGTGTTCCCCTTGCACCCACAGCACAATCATGCACCGGGCATCGCGGAACTTACGGATGGCGAATTGATTGTCTCGTGGTATCGTGGCAGTGGCGAACGAACTGCCGATGATGTGGCCGTCTATGGATCTCGATTGAAAGTTGGCCAAAAAGAATGGGGGCCGGCGTTTCTGATGACCGACACACCAGGATTCCCCGATTGCAATACGGCCATGATGACCGATGAAAATGGACGGCTGATGCTTTTCTGGCCCGTCATTATCGCCAATAGCTGGGAATCATGCCTGACTCGTCTCAAGGTGAGTGACAATCCCGCTGGCGATGGGTGCCCTCAGTGGAATCGCAGTGAAACGATTCTTCTCAAGCCCGATGATTTCTCACCGGAAGCGATTCGAATTCTCGATCAGTTTCTTTCCGCATTGCCTGTACCACTTCCCGAAAAACAAAAGCTGGAGATTGAAGAGGCGAAGGAGAAGCTGAGCCAGAAACTCTATCAGCGCATGGGTTGGCAGCCTCGCTGCAAACCCACCGTGTTGCCATCGGGTAGAATACTGCTGCCGCTTTATACCGACACGTTCTCGATCTCGATTATGGCGATCAGCGACGATGGCGGTTCTACCTGGTATGCCAGTAAGCCGCTGCTCGGCTTCGGTGCAATTCAGCCCGCGGTGCTGCGTCGCGATGATGGAACTCTGGTTGCCTACATGAGAGAAAATGGTTTTACCGGACATGTGCGAGTCTGTGAATCAACGGATGATGGAATCACATGGGGACCGGTGGGTGTCTCCGAACTTGTGAATCCCGGCTCAGGGTTAGATGGCGTACGACTCAACAACGGCCACTGGGTGCTCGTTCATAACGACACATCCTCCGGCAGAAATCAGCTCGCCGTCAGCCTTTCCACGGACGAAGGACTGACGTGGAAAGCGTCCCGGCATCTGGAGCAACAGCCGACAGGATCTTTTCACTACCCGTGCGTAATTCAAGCGAAAGACGGCATGATCCATGCGGTCTACAGTTACTTCTGCGATGAAGGCAAGACAATGAAGCATGCGGCATTTAATGAAGACTGGATTCTGAAGGGAGACGCTGCCCCAAAATAACCAACGTTGAGTCGTCAGCAACTCTGGTCAACGGCCAGGATTCAACTCAATAGCGACGAGCGATGCTTCTCAGTCCGCGCCGCGTCGGACTCGCCGTGATTCCAGAAAGTTCTGGAGCAATATCTGCGCGGCAATCTTGTCGATGCGATCCTTACGTTGTTTCTTTGTCAGGGCCGCATCCGTCATCAGACACTCTGCTTGAAATGACGAGAATCGCTCATCCTGAAAACAGTAAGGAAGACCGGTTACTGATGACAGCCAGTCTGCAAATTTCCGTGCTTCACGAGATTTCTCGCTTTCGTCCCCGCTCAGATGAATGGGCAAACCGATCACCATGCCGACAGGTCGATACTCTTCAACCAACGTCCTGAAAAAGCGAGTATCCCCCTGAGTGCCCTGCCGCTGATGGTTATAAAGCGGGCTCGAGAATTTCTGGTCACGGTCCGAAACCGCAACCCCGATTCGCTTTGTGCCATAATCGATTCCGAGCAAAACGCCGGCATCGGGAAGTTCTGTCGCTCCCGTGTGATTGATTTCTTCTTTAGACATTCGCAATGAAGCTCGGTGGTTCCCGGACGGGAAGATTTATGCAACTGCAGGCGTATCCTACCCGGACAGTCTTCTGATCATAAATGACTCGGGGGCTTCCCGCTCAATTTCCTGGCACACAAACATCTGAACGACTCACTTGTCATCTTTCGGATGACCAATGAGAATGCCATTTCGATCGACTATTCACGGATCAGCTTTTGTTGAGGTTTCCATGGCCAGCAAGCCGACTGTCATTATCAGTGCTTTTGCCGACGAGGCAGCCAATCGCCGCACCGCTCTTGAACAAATGACGGCACTCGCTGCGATCGGAATTCGGAACTATAGTCCACGATTTATTGACGTTCTGGGCGATGGCAAGATCGAACACGTCACAGAACTCAACCCGGAGAAGCTTGAGCGACTTCGACAATTTCATGCCGAATACGGCGTGCGAGTCACCAGCATCGGGGCTCGAGTTGGCAAGGTGAAACTCCTGAATGTCGAAGATGGCTCTCATAATAAGTTCGTGCCTTTCGAAGAGTATCTTGCTGGAGAAGTGGCCCGGACAATCAATGTGGCGAAGGCGCTGGATACGAAATTGATCCGAGGTTTCTCGTTCTATCATCCGCGAGGTACAAAACCGGAGCAGCATCTGGATCAGGCGGCTGACCAGATTCGTCGCATCACGAGCCTTTGTGCTGAGAATGGCCTGGTTTATGGACTCGAAATTGAACCTAATCTCGTCGGCGAAACCGGTCCGTTAATGGCAGAACTCGCGAAACGCGTTGACCATCCGAATATGGTCCTGATCTTTGACGGCGGCAACGTGACGGCTCAGAATAAAAATGCCATTCAGGTCTTCGAGGAGTATCAGGCAACACTTCCGTGGCTGGGGTGGATGCACGTAAAGGATTATCGCATCGATCGCAGCCTGGTCTGGGAAGGCGCCGTCGACGAGGAACGCCTGAAGAATTTTGTTCCCTGTGACGAGGGCGATTCTGGTCATGAAATGATTTTCCGTGACCTTCGAGAACAGATTCCGGCTATTGAACTGCGACTGCAGAAATTGGGCATCCCGGGGTTCTATCTTGAGACTGAGCCACACCTGAAGGGCGGCGGCCAGTTTGGTGGATTTAGCGGACCGGACGGAATGGGCGTTGCGGTTCGATCACTTTGCTCCGCACTCGATTACACCGGAATCGGGTATCGACTCAGGACATTTGCAGACATTCGAGAACTGAGAGGATTCTGAGACATGGCCTTCAATTTTGAAAAATCAAACAGCTACCTTGTTTGTCCAAAGTGTCATTCGGACCTGATTAAGGACGGTGACTCACTGGTTTGTACGAATCCCGATGTGCGTCTGAAGTATCCAATCCTGGACGATATTCCTCGGTTGCTGGTGGAAGAGGCAAAGGAACTCAGTCCGGACGAATGGAAGTCTGCCATGCAACGTGCCGGACGTTGAAGAACGTGCGCTACGCTCCAGACTTTGGTGCGAGCATACAATTCATCGCGAGTTTGATTCACGGCATGTTCCTTAAACGATTTTGCTCGACGCTGTCTCCAATCTCTTCAAGCTGTTTTCATGCCTCTTCGACTTGTTCTTATGGGTACTGGCGAATTCGCAGTGCCGCCGTTTCTCGCTTTGCTCGGTTCGGAACATTCTGTGGTCGGAGTTCTGACGCAGCCGGATCGGTCGGGCCGCGGTCACCATCAACACATCAATCCCGTGAAGGAAATGGCGGTTGCCCGCAATGTTCCCGTCTTTCAGCCTGAGCGAGTCAATCGTCCGGAAATGCTGGACACCCTTCGCTCCCTGAAGGCTGACGTCTTCATCGTTGCAGCCTACGGGCAGATTCTGAAGCCCGAATTACTGGCAATCCCGCGGCTGGGGGCCTTCAATCTTCATGGCTCTTTGTTGCCGCGGCATCGCGGAGCAGCTCCGGTTCAGTATTCAATCTGGAAAGGTGATACCGCGACTGGTGTTACAATGTTTCAGATTGAGCCAGCTTTGGATTCAGGTCCTGTCGTCGGAAAAATAGAGACGTCCATCGGGCTATCTGAGTCCTCAGGCGAACTGATGCTGCGACTTGCCGAGCTATCCGTTCCGCTGACATTGCGGGTTGTTCAACAACTGGCGGATGGGACGGCTGTTTTTGAGAGACAGGATTCCTCGCAAGTGACCTTGGCTCCCAAAATCGCAAGGGAATCCGGAGCCATCGATTGGTCTCAATCCTGTCACCAGATTGATTGTCATGTGCGAGCCATGCAGCCATGGCCCAAGGCCTCAACCATTCTGCAGCGCGATGGGCAATCTGCAGGCCGCTGTACGATTCAGCAGGTTGGCCGCTCTGCAGACTTGTTGCTTCCGTCACTGCCATCGGTTGCCGGTAGGCTCCAGGAGCATCAGGGTCGGCTGTTTGCTGCAGCCGGAGATGGCTGGCTTGAGATCCTGCGAATTCAACCGGATGGCCGGAAGAGTATGGACGGCCGCTCTTTCGTCAACGGTTATTCAATCACCTCGAACGACCGTTTTGTCCGCGACATTCAGTGAGAGCGTTCGATCTCGATCGCCGTCACCGCTGAACGAACCAGTCCGGATGCAAGTCGAGTCGTAAGGATTTCACCGAGTTCCATCCCTTCTGCGGATCGCAATAAGGCACCGTCCGACCTTTGTGTCAACGAGTACCCCCGGGACAAGACCCTGAGTGGGCTCAGTGCCTGCAGTGATGCTGCGAACTCCGCCAAATCTCGCCCTCTTCGCTCGGTCATCAATCGAACGGCCGTTACCGCACGCTCGGACAGAGCTTCACAATCGAGCCGTTTTTGATCGACGAGGCTCATGGGCCGCTGAAGTACAGATCTCGCCTCAATTGTACTTAGTCGAAGTCTGGCCCGATCCAGACGATCTCGCAGAGTCTGCCTCATGCGGTGTGCCGTGTGAATCAGTGAATCATGAAGATCACGAGCTGACGGAACCACCAACTCTCCCGCTTCGCTGGGTGTCAATGCTCGACGATCAGCAACCAGATCGGCAATCGACACGTCGATTTCATGTCCCACTGCCGCGATGACCGGGATCCGACAAGCCGCTACTGCTCTTGCAACAATCTCCGTGTTGAAGCACCAAAGATCTTCGAGACTTCCGCCCCCTCGACCGGTAATCACAACATCAACATCAGGAATTCGATGAACCAGTTTCAAGGCCTTCGCAATTTCTTCCGCCGCCCCATCACCCTGAACGCGAACAGGTACGACCACTATTTGAGCTGGCGGCCATCGCCGAGTAATCACCTGAATTATATCGCGAACGGCAGCACTGCTCGGACTAGTCACAAGAGCAATACGACGTGGTATCTGCGGAATTGCTCGTTTTCGCGACTCATCAAACAGGCCCTCTGCGAATAGTTTGTCGCGGAGTTGTCGAAATGCCAGTTCAAGTTCCCCGATGCCCTGCGGCATCAGATGGGATATGACGAATTGACAAGTTCCCTTGGCGACATAGACCTGCAAGGACCCCGTAGCGAGGCACTTCATTCCATCTTTCGGGTCAAAGCGAATCTTCTGAGCAGCACTTCGCCAGATCACAGCACCGATTTCGGACTGTTCATCCTTCAGAGTCAAATACCAATGTCCGGCCGGACTGCGCCGACAATTGGAGATCTCTCCTTCAACGGTGCAGGGAGGCAACGCGGTCTCAACGACCTCTTTAAAGGCATTGACGAGATCTGAAACACTGACAACAGGAAACTCCGACAACTGACTGTGACTCCTCAAGTATTCTTCGGGCGGCTAAAATTGAGGCCGGGTGTTCGCGGGACAGATCGTTACTTCAATCGTGGCCGCGCACAGAATAACATCACTCAGCAACACCATCTTCGAATGCACTGAGAATACATCTCTGTTCCAAGCTGAAGCTGTTCCAGACTAATCCACTCATCATCCGTGTGAGCCTGAGCGATATCGCCAGGGCCAAACACCACGATGTTTTTCAACTCCGTAAAGATCGCTCCATCAGTTCCGTAGGCGGCTGTGCGAGCCGACGAACGCCCAGCAAGCTGCAAGAGTTCTTTGACGAAAGGTGCAGAGGGATCCGTGAAAAGTGGCGAACCGGAAAACAGCGTGTCAAACTTCAGCCCGCATCGTGTCGCCAATTGCCGAAGTCGCTCAACCATGCCATCAGCATCCTGCCCGGGCATCGGACGAAAGTACGCCAGACACTCCGACTGAGCGGATGTGATGTTGATCCCTGTGTTGGTATCACGAATCATCAGGTTGAGGGTCGGTGTAGGCGGCACAAATCGATCGTCGCGCCATGCCTCAGATGTTTCCATCTCCTCATTGATTCTTTGAATCTCCATGAGGAAAGGAATCAAAGCTATGTTCGCATTCACGCCCAGTCCGGTACTGGAGTGAGCAGCTCGCCCGATGGATGTGGCTCTTACGGCACGACCGCCCTTATGAGCGTAGACAACATCCAGAGACGTGGGCTCCCCCACGATTGACGCAGGCTGGGCAGCAACAATCTGCCGATAAAGTTGCGAATCTTCAACAACTTTGCGAGCCCCATGCATGCCCACTTCTTCGTCGGCTGTAACGACATAGAAAATGGGAGCCCTGAGTTTCGCATGACGAAGTTCGCACGCCGCAGACAGCATGCACGCCAGAGATCCTCGCATGTCGCAGGAACCGCGGCCATACATTCGGCCGTCGGCCACATGGGGAGTCCATGGCCCCGAAGCGGCAAAACTCCAGGAGTTAACAGGAACGACATCAGTGTGACCAAAGTAGGCCAATCCGCCGCCCGATACCGGACCTTTTCGTGCAACGAGGCACGACTTGGAGATGCCGTTTTCATCATGGTAGGCCAAGCGTTCAATCTCGAAATCCAGCTGGCGCAGCCACCGGTCTATACAGTCCGTAATTTCGGTGTTCGAATCCCGACTGACGGATGGGAACGGGATCAATTCTCGCAGGTATTCATGAGCTTGCATGATTTGAACATAATGTTGGGGCAGGAAGTGCGAAAACTCAAAGGTCTGGATGTCTGCTCATCATCTGCGCATTGATAGCAGTCTCTATCGAGAAGAATTCACATACCCCTGAACCTCCGAACGATCGACGATGAACGTCCGAAACGCAAGCAAGACCAGTCGCACAGAGGCGCAAGGAGCTAAAATCCCAACGACATCGTGAACATCAGGGAACGAATCAGAAAGCAGGTAAATCTGCAACTTTGTTCTCGACGCAGACGCCCGGTTATCCCAATAGTAACGACTGTGCGAATTGTAGAGGTTGCAGGACACATAGCGCTGAAGAGTTCCGCACAGTTTTGTCCACTCCTTCTTCGGAGACGTTAACAATGGGTATTTACTTTAAGACGGGTCGGCATTTGTCCTGGCTTGCCTGTCTGCTGCTGGTCTGTGATGGGCCAGACACAAGGTCTGCTTCGGCAGACGAATTGTCCGATTCTGTGACTTCTGAGTTACATAATCTCTCTCGGGCGTTTCGTAGCCTCGACCAGAGCTTTCAGTATCGAGGAATGTCCAGCCGACTGGCCTCCACGGCAGGTTCGGTCTTTGTCGACTGGGAAGCGAAAGGCATCCCTGTCGAGCAGGCTCCGGCCGCCAAGGTTCCTGATCCTCTGCTGGTCGGGTGCGCGGCGGAGCAGGTGAATGCTCATCACTGTGAGCACTGCGGTGGTTCTCCACTGCCAGCAGACGATTCCTGCTGTGCCTGCCAACATTCAGGATGTGGGGGCCGTGAAGAGTTTGGACATCATGATGTCCTGTTGCACGGTCTCTCTCAGGGAGGTTGTGCTGCAACGATCGGAGTTCCGTTGCATCCGCAGCATAACGACTGCCGAGCAACAATTGGCATTCTGCTCCATCCGGCTGCAGCGTGCGAAGCAGTGCCGCATCAACGCGGTTGTTCAAACTGTGATCGCTGCGATGAATGCTCCCAGAATGCGGCAGCGATTACTCCGCCATGTTCCACGACCTTGCCGAGATGCGAGTCATGCTACGTGGTTGAACAGTACCGCAATGGAGTTCTGACACGGACCAAGGTTCCTTGCGAAAGCTGTCAAGCACAGAGTTCGCATCAGTGATAAGGTCTCGGTTGAAATTCTGAAGAGGACCTTCTTCGGATTACGATAAAAACTCAGCCCGGTTTCTCTGACTGAAAAACCGGGCTGTGACTCAGATCAGTAGCTGTCGTGTTTCTGTGCCTCGGCAGCTACTTGATCAATTCTGCCACTTTCATTGAAGCAGCTTCTGCAGCAACGGCCTTCACGTCTGCGACCTTGACTGGCACAAAGCCACGTCGTTTGCTTTCGTCTGCGGCTTCCATGAAGGCGTAAAGATCCGTCGTTTCTTCGGCGCTTACTGGAGGCTGGCCCGAACGAAAGAACTTTACGATCTCAACAACCAGCGGTTTGTAGCCATCGTATTGACCTGCAGGTGCAATACCTTTGGTCCCGAAAGCTGTCCCGCCGTAGCCCGAACTTCCGCTCCGAATTCCTCGAAACGTACCAATTCGTCCCTTGTTCCATGTTCCGGTGACAAGATCGAAGTCCGGCGTTTGAGTACGAACGACTGTTTCTACTCCTGGCCCCATGATCGTGAACAGCGTTTCGCATCCGTGAATTCCGTACCAGAAGAGGTCTGGGTGCGTTGGCTCCAATGAGCATGGAGAATAGGTGTCACAGCCCATGACATCTCCGATTGAACCACCTCGAATTGCCTGAGCCCCGTTGGAGAATCTCAACGAAGATGAGCTGAAGACAGGTGTCTTGTAGTGCTTTGCCAGCTCAAAAATCGCAATCGTATCAACCAAAGAGCCGGCGATTGGCTTATCGATAAAGACGGGCTTTTGAGCCTTCAGAGCCGGAAGGACCTGTTCCAGATGAGGTCGGCCGTCGTTGGTCTCAAGGAGAACGGCGTCAACCTGTGAAATCATCGCATCAAGATCTTCAATGACCTCAACACCCATAGCCTTGATCTTCTCGGTGTACTCTGGCACACGTTTGATACTACTCTCAATATCCGGGCTTCCTTTCGGATACACAAGTACCACTTTGCAGCCAGCAAGTGCAGGATCGGAACCTCCCTTGTTCAGCAAGTCGGCGAATGCAAGACAATGGGACGTATCAAGTCCGATCATTCCAATCCGTATCATCTTTGCTGGCTCATCAGCAAACGCAGCTGACGGGTCGAGCAACACGGCAGAGACAAAGAGCAGGCAGGCGACGATCAATCTAAGCATCAAAAGCTCTCCTTTGGGAAGGACAAAAAACGGCAGGAACTTCAGGCGGGAGGCGAAGCTTATCGCAACGCTCAATACTTTACACTCACATCTGGATGTCCAGGAACTGCACAGCCCTTTCGTCAGAGTTCACTTGACTTTGCTGCAGAGTCCTGAGGCTTCGGCAATGGTTTATTCGGATCAAAATCTTTCGGAAGATTTCCTTCCAGCTTAAACTCTTCAATCAGTTCATTGCGACGGCGTGCCACGGCTCTGTCGAATTCACTCAGGACGTCCAAAGCACGATCTCGCGATGTGACGAGACCAATAATCAGATACTGAGTGATCGCCATCAGATAACAGACCCAGCCGACCAGCCAACGCTCTCGGTGTCGAGCCAGAAGGTCAGACTCTCGTTTGAGTTCTGGCATCATCCCCTGCAGTGCATCGAGTGTCACCATGGATTGCATCGGACAAACAACCGCACATTGCTGACAATAAGCCCATGTGGCGATCGTGTCACGTCGAAGAACATCCCTCTGGTCATTATTCAGTACCGGCATCTGCGAGCCAATGATTGCACACATCATCGCCAGTACAGGAGATGATCGGTTCAGATGGCGACAAACAAACCCCTTCAGGAATTTCCATTTCAACTTCCAGAGTTGAACGACAGGATTCTTTCCCTTTTCCAGCTTCGGTGGCCCGGGGTGCAACACCGCAAACAATTCCTGATCGGGCATGGCTTCGATCACGCTGATGGCCAGCATAAGCCTTAAACCCATTGTCAGCCAGTCGGCACGATCGAGCCAGTCGACCTTCTGCATCCAGCCAAACAGCAGATGTTCCATGTTCGCAGTGGCAGCCAGCAGCAGGAGCGCCCCGCGAAACCATTCTTCGAGGTCTTTCTCAAGTTCATCGTCCAAGTCCTGAAGACGAAAAACCTTACGCATGATGAAACGAAAAATGGGAATCGCAATCAGCCCGACCAGCACACGCGAAATAGGGCGGAGTACGCTGCGAAACAGCGGCAGGTCCATAAATATGCGAAACAAACTGCCCAATTGCGACTCTTTCCAAATTCAGTTCAGGCCTTCAACTCACATTGTGACCACGGCGAAGGTTGGCGATTCGACTTCACCTGCCAAGACTGTATCCTGCCGAGTCGGCTCACTCCACCGTCACCCCTAAACTGGTCGAATGTCCGGACTCTGGCAGGACGCCCCCTGACATCAGGCTACGAGACTACTCATGTTCGGTATCGCTGGCGAAACAGCATTTGACCTGCGTTTCAACCTGTTCGGAATTCCCATTCGCATTCATCCGGTCTTCTGGATCTCCGCCGCGATGATGCGATGGAATCCAGAGCGGCTGGATCTTGTCGTTCTGGGAGTCATCTGCGTCTTCGTAACAGTGCTGATCCATGAACTTGGTCATGCCTTGGTTCTCCGCCACTACGGATGGCCTTCCGAAATTGTGCTGTATTTTCTGGGCGGATATGCAACCGCGACTCGCCTTTCAACCTGGCGTCAGATCTGGTCGCTGGCAGCCGGCCCACTTGCTGGGCTTTCCTTCTCAGCGATTGTGTACGGCGTGATGATCCTGCTGATGAGATCTTCGCCAGCAACCTTCGAAGATTTTCCCGCTTTGAACTACGTTTTCTTTATGCTCTTATTCAGTGGAATCATTGTCAATGTGATGAATCTGATCCCGACCCTTCCTCTGGATGGCGGACAAATCATGGCCACGCTCGTAACTCACTACGGCGTTCGTGGCCGTCAGGCATCAGAGCTGGTTCTGAAAATCTCTATCGGTGCGGCCGGCGGAGTGGCTCTGTGGTGTGCCTACTGTTCCAACTCAGGTGCCGATGTGCTGCCAAGCATTTTCTACTCATTTCTGCCAGCCCCCCACGCTGGCATTCTTGCTCGACTTCAGCCCGACCCTCAGTTCCTGATGATCTTCTTCGGAATCCTCTGTGCCCAAAGTGTCATCAACTATAACCAGTTCAAGGCGTGGTAGTGCCATCGGGAACGGCGTCGAATAATTCCAACACGTTCAGAGCGTTCGTTGATTGCTTCTACGGAAATTCAAGCCGCATCAGCCATCGTTACTATTTGCACGGCATTCGATATCGCCATTCCAGTGGTTGTGGTAGTTCCTGTGCTGTGAATTCTAAATGGATTACTCGCCGATGCCCGGGATTGATCATCGGCGAAGAGGCATGCAGCAGTAGAGGGCTCATCAACACTGCCCCACCTGCGGGAACCTCACAAACAACTTCATTCACACTGGAGGAGATTTCTTCAATCCGATCCGATGTCAAAGCGTCGGAACGGTGACTTCCGGGTAGCACCTTCAACGCCCCGTTTGCAGCAAAGCAATCATCAAGATGCAGCCGAACAGCAAGGATCCGAGACATGATCTGAACAGGAGGCTGGACACACGGAACTCCAGCTTTTCGAGTCCACGCATGAAAGCCTTCAACTTCGTGACGCTCTTTGACGGCGATCGATAAATCCTGGTGCCAGAAAACCCCCCAGTTTGCGCCTTCCGTTTTATCAAAAAGCGTTGAGCGAACCATGAATGCCCCGGCTCCAAGAACTGCTTCGACCAACTCTGCAACTTTTGAGTTCAACGACAGTTCAGCAACTTCCGGAACAACGTCAACAAGATTTCGGAGCGCGTAAACACCGCTGCTGTTGGAAACAGACTCAGCAGCCTCGATTCGCGCGCGGGCCAGTTCCGTCAGATGAACAAGTCTCGCAACTGTGTTGCCATCCAGAGACTGGGGAATGACTGCAAACCCCTGTTCCTGAAACATCCTCGCCAGCGAACTATTCATAAATCGGACAAAACGTACTAAAGGCAGATTCACAGAACACGCCGGGATCATTGAAACGACGACCGCGGTCGAGCCCACTGATGGCGTCCATATCCGACTGGGATAACTCAAAGTCAAAGATGTTCAGGTTCTCGGCCATCCGATCCAGAGTCGATGTTTTTGGAATCACTGAGGTTCCTCGTTGAACTCCCCAACGAAGCAGAACCTGCGCTGCCGACTTTGCTTTTTCCATACCGATGCACTGAACGATGGGATTGTCGAGCAAAGACTCGGACTGGCTGGCCATCCCGAGACTGTAGTAGCTGGCGGCCCCAAGAGGAGAAAACGCGGTGAACGCAATCTGCTCCTGTTGGCAATACCGCAGTAACTTGGCCTGCTCAAGAAAAGGATGCGACTCGACCTGAAGAACACTGGGGCGAATTCGAGCGTACGAGAGCAAATCACGCAGCAAACTTGTGCCGAAATTGCAGATGCCGATTTGCTTCACCAGTCCGCTGTCGACCAGTTCTTCCATCGCCTGCCATGTTTCACTAATTGGAACTCGCACCTCTTCCATTCGAGGTGTCTCAGCCGCGGGATCCACAAACCATCCCGGCGGATAACGCAGATCAAACGGCACGTATTTCTGAGCGATCGGAAAATGGATCAGATACAAATCCAGTTGTTCCAGTCCCAGATCATTCAGCGATTTTTCGCAGGCCTGTCGAACGTGTTCTGCCTTGTGGTAGGTGTTCCATAGCTTAGAGGTGACCCAGAGGTCTTCGCGTTTGCAGAGACTATCTGACAGGGCTTTCCTGATCCCCTGCCCGACTTCGATTTCGTTCCCGTAATCACAGGCACAATCGAGATGTCGATAGCCAACCTGAATCGCCTGATGAGCGACGTCAGCCGCAAGTGGACGATCGACTTTCCAGAAGCCAAAGCCCACCGACGGCAATTGAGCCCCGGTGTTGAGGAGAATTGATGCGGCCATAGCAGAATTCATTCTTTCTGAATCTTGATCACTGAAATCGAAGCACATCAATTCAGAAGTCTAAAGCCTAGATAATTCAATGGCCATGAACTTTGCCTCGAGGTTGCAAATCAGACCATCGCTTAAAAAGCCGTGGTGGATTCTGAGATTCCATCTGGTGTTATAGGCAATTCTTTTTCAACATGGCTGCCAGTCAAAGCCTTCGATAGCTTCGGTCGCAGGGTGTAGTGAGCAAACACAGCTCCAGCCGCCGCACCAAGCAGATGCGCATCCCAGGCGACGTGTTTCCCGGCCGTCGGCAAAAGTCCCCAGAACAAGGTGCCGCCATAAAGCACTCCCACAAGCACAGCAGTACCGGCCGAGACCAGCTTTCTTTCATGGATTCCAGCCGTGATCAAATAAGCGGTCAGGCCGTAAACCAGACTGCTGGCACCCACAACCGGACTCGATAAACCAACCAGCCATGTAAAAAGCCCAGCAAGAACTGTTACGCTGATTAAGATGCGGCGTGCGTTATCGCGAGTCACCGAAAGCATAAAGAGCAGCACTGCCAGAGGAATCGTGTTCCCCAGCAGATGCTCGAATCCGTCATGCAGAAAAGGCATGGTAAAGATGCCAACCAAACCAGACACGGTTCTTGGTTTCAGGCCATAATTCTGGACCAGATTCCAGTCGGTCAGCGACAGCGGCACATTAATCAGAAAAATGAGCCAGATGAATCCAACGAACGCAAGAACGCTGATCAGATTTCGTCTTATTTCTAGTTTCATGATTTCACCAGGGGGCCCTATCGCAAAAGGCCACTTTGTTCAGAATTCTACCGATACCCAGCACGGGAACGCAGAAGCGTGGGGAGTGGATCACAGACTTTCCAGAAGCAACTGCAACTGTTCAATCTGCTTTTCAGATAGTGCCATTTTTGAATTGTGATGTGAAGTCTTCAGAACTTCGGCAAGCGTCGCCGCTCGACCGTCATGAAAATAGGGTGCACGCTGGCTTACACCTCTTAGCGACGGTGGATTGAACAGCGTTTCTCCCTGTTCGTCATGGATACCAACATCATACGTGTCGTTGCTCGTCAGCCCGGGGCCTGCATGACAATTCTGACATCCTGCCGCTTCAAACCCTATTCTTGCCTCTGCCAGCACATCACCGCTCGGCATCATGTTGTTTGCAAGGCGAAGTGAAGGGGCCGGAGTAAGTGTTTTCAAGTACGCAGAAAGACGCTCAATCGGTAGTTCGTCTGTCGGGATCTGAGTCTGCATTGAAATAATCAGCGACGTCTTAATTTGTTCGTCCAGACTACTCTTGCTTCCCGTCCAGGCCCATGGGCCGGAATCAGAGACCCCTCGTAACGAAACAACCTTCTTTGGGGCCCCGCGATCTTCATCTCCAAACGTGTCCGCTCTTTGCCCATTCGTATGGCCATCAGTGTGGCATGAATGACAACTGAACCAACCGTCCAGCGACACCGAAGCGTCATAAAATGTGTGCTCCCCCTGCTCTGCCAATGTGAGATCTCGAATTTCACCCAGTGAGATCGTCGTCTCGACCGTCGGGGCCTTACCCTCCAAAGACAAGACTGTCACTGAATCGTCAAAACGATTTGCTATGAACGCCTTCTTCTGCTCACTATCCAGGCAGATGGCTTCCGGTCGCTTCCCTGTTCGCAGACGTTCAAATGGCATGTGACTGGCGGTTCTGAAGGCCACCTGATTTACGCCGGAGATCACAATCAGCGTGAGGTCATTCTCTGTGACGACCATGGCGCCGGGATCACCCGAACCAATTGATGGCGTACCCAATGGATATCGTTGTTGAGAGGCATACGATGTTCCCGAGTACTCAGCTTCTTCCGGAGCCGCATCGGCAGAATTCCCTGACACCGACAACAGTTGATCAAGAGGGATAGAATGCAGTCCATTCTGCATCAGGACTCCCCAGAAGACTCTTTCGTAAGTCGTGAATGTGGCAGGATCGAGCGTCTGGCAGGCAACCAGCAGTTTCCCGTGCTTGTGATTAAACCCCAAACCCCGAATGTTGTGCCCATAAACATCATGCTCCTTCAAGACGGAGCCCGCTGCCGTATCGACAATAGCCAGCCGACCCGCGAAGGAATCGGCAACGATCAGTTTGCCGTCCGGGAGATACAACATGGTGCGAGGTGCAAACGACAAACTCAGTTGTCGTTCTTTCTGCAGTCCATCTTGCTGTCCCCGAAGCAAGGTCACAGTCCTGGACCATAGCGATGAGACTGCCACCGAAGTTTCGTCCGCGCTGACAGCAACATCAACTGGGTATAGAGGCAGTTCCAGGCTCAGAAGAGGCTCCAGCCCGGAACTTCCAGGCTCTTCGATCGACCAGAGCAGTCGGTGGGCATGATCGTCCAGGAGCAACAATCCTTTTCGCCACGCGGCAATCCCACTAAGAGATTCTGCTACCTTCCATTCCGCCAGGAGCTGGTTGGACGTCATGGCAATTTTGCTTACGGAGCCAGTCCGTGAATTGGCCACAAACAGAAAATCATTCTGACAGACGAGATCCACTGGGACCCGATATTGCGGCAAAGAGCGTAGTTGCGGCGACAACAGCTCTGCACAAAAGGCGACCGGAGTCATCGCAAGCATGAAGATTGAAGCTGTCAGAAATCCCGATGTGCTACGCTGATTCATACCCGAGTAACCTCATCTTCAGGGGCCGGTTCAACTCAACTTTTGCTGCCACGAACGGGATAAAGCAACGTCAGCTCCACAACACCTTCGGGCCAGCGACGATGACAAACACTTTCTCAAATCATTTTGGGCCAATATTGCCTCGGCTGATGACATGGATGAAGGCCCAGAGTAACTCAATCCTGCGAATTCGCCCAGCAGTAAAACGTGAGAAACAGTCAGTTGAGACCTGGACATACTGGGCAATCCTCACACAATTGACATCAAGAGTTGTTACTGATCTGAGTCTGGCAAAATCCATGGCTCAACTCCGGAAGTCTCCTTAAGTGTTTCCGATCATCATTATGATGTCTGTTCACGAAAAATTGTCTCAGAATATCAAGACTGTCCGTGATGAAATTCACTCGGCCTGTACGCGAGCTGGCAGAAATGAGTCCTCTGTTGGACTTGTGGCGGTAACAAAGTATGCCGAATGGTCCGGGGTTCAGGAACTAAGTTCTCTTCATCAAACGTTTGGAGAGAACCGTCCGCAACAACTCGCAGACCGGCAAACAATATTGCCGGACGCTGAATGGCATCTCATCGGGCAGCTTCAGCGGAACAAAGTTCGGCTGGCTTTACAGCACGCAACACTCATTCACTCTGTTGATTCTTTGAGACTCCTGGAACGAATCGAAGAAACAGCCTCAAGCATCAACAAGGATGCGCAAGTGCTGCTTCAGGTCAACGCCTCAGGCGAAACAACCAAATCAGGTTTTACTCCGGAAGAGATCATTAACGAATGGCCAGCCATCCTGGCGATGTGCTCAAGAACGAACATCATCGGTTTAATGACCATGGCCGCCGAATCAGAGAATGCAGAAGATGCTCGGCCCACGTTTCGCAAACTCCGGCAGTTACGAGATCAACTTGCGGCCAGAGAGGACTCAAAGAAAGCTGGCATCCAGCTCCCTGAGCTTTCGATGGGCATGAGTGGCGACTTTGTTCCAGCCATTGAAGAAGGTGCAACGCTCGTCCGAATTGGCAGCAGACTTTTCCACGGTTTGGAGCAAACCTGATCACAGGGAGAATCAATTCCAGAAAACTCTTCCCCGAAGTCAGTCGTTAAAATGTTTGCAGATTTCTACTGTGCCTTGTCGGAAATATCGCGACGACACCATCCTCCTTGCCACGAAATCTTGTCGACGGCTTCATAAGCGGCTCTCTTCGCATCGGCAATTGTGTCACCCATGGCTGTGACACCGAGCACTCGTCCGCCAGCATTGACGACCTCGCCGAACTTATTGATCGTCGTCCCAGCGTGAAAGACCTTTGCACCTGGAACCTTGTCCGCTTCAGAAATTCCAGAGATTGGATGCCCCTTGGTATAATCACCCGGATATCCCTCTGACGCCATCACGACGCAGACAGCAGGCCGAGGATCCCATTCAATTCCTTCCAGCTCTGACAGTTTCCCTGTCGCCGCCATCAGCAGCACTTGAGCCAGATCCGACTTCATTCGCATTAACACCGGCTGTGCTTCCGGATCGCCAAATCGGACATTGAATTCCAGAACCTTTGGGCCATGCGATGTGAGCATGATGCCAGCGTAGAGGACTCCGGAAAACGTGCAGCCTTCGACTTTCATCGTATGGACTGTCGGGATCAGAATTCGACGCACGATTTCGTCCATTATCTCTGTCGTTACAACCGGCGCTGGGCAATAGGCTCCCATCCCTCCGGTGTTCGGACCCTTGTCATTGTCGTAGGCTCGCTTATGGTCCTGAGCGACATCCAATGGCACGATCGTGTCGCCATCGACTATCGCCAGAATACTGGCTTCCTGACCGACCAGACATTCCTCGATGACAACCTGTGAACCCGCATCGCCGAAAGCTCGCTCCTGCAGAATTGCTCTAACAGCGGTACGAGCTTCTGCAAGGTTCGCGCAGACGAAAACGCCCTTCCCTGCCGCAAGGCCATCTGCTTTCACTACCAGAGGCTGTTCTTCGCAGTCATCCAGATATTGCATGGCCTCCGGAACTCGACTGAAAACAGAGAACGCCGCAGTCGGAATATTGGCCTTTTTCAACAACTTCTTGGTGAAGACTTTACTGCCTTCCAGGCGAGCAGCAGCGGCCGACGGACCGAAGACTGCCATGCCATGGCGTCGCAGTTCATCAGTCAAACCAGCAACCAGTGGAGCTTCCGGTCCCACAACAGTCAGGTCGATTTGGTTTTCACGCACGAACTTGACCAGTCGATGCACATCTTCGGCTGCGATGTTCAGATTCTCAGCATCAATCGCAGTCCCCGCATTTCCTGGTGCACAGTAAACTTTCTTGACGAGCGGCGACTGGATCAGTTTCCAAACCAGAGCGTGCTCACGACCGCCAGAACCGACAACCAGAATCTTCATCGAATCAACTGCCCTGCGTGCTGAGAAAACAAAAAAACTCGCGGCAGAGTACCGCGAGTTTCGGAAGAATTCGAACCAGACACTTGTCTGTCCCGAGTTTCGGATCGACAACCAAACCTGTCAGACAACCGGAAGAGACTCCGGCTTCAATACAAATGGAAACACTCTGATTGCCGTTCCTGGATCATGTTGCTTCTTGTAGGCTAGTTGAGCAGCCCGGTCGGCCGCAAACTGCAAACGGATGAACTCAAGGCCGCAGAAAGAATCAATATCCGCTTCTGCTGCCACATCGGCGAACATCTCTCCGGCTGAGGCCGCATGACGGCGTACTCCGTGGATACTTCGTTCCCGAACCTTAACTCCTGCGGCTGCCAATTTGATCAGTCCTTTAAGGAACCGACCAACCGTTGTATCAGCACCAGATACTCGCCACAGCTTCTCCCACTCCTCATGAGCTTCCCAATAGAAGCCCATATTGAAGTAATCCAAGCCCAGCAAATAATTACGATTATTCGCCCATGTTTCCGGACTCAATGCCCGAGGACCCTGTCCCGGTGCGTGCTTCTTACCATGGCTATGACCCTTCGGGTCACGAACAGGGTGAGGCATCCCAGAGCCTGGATAGTAGGTGTAGGTGGGAAGTGGACTGGAAGGATACAAACGCTCAGCTTCGGCTTCAGCCGTAATCATGTGTCGTCGACTCCATTGCTAGGGGTCATGAATCAGTTGCTCCGCGGAATCGTACGCAGCGGCATCGTCGGAGAACACACGCGGAACAGGAGTTCCCCACGACAATCTGCCACTGACGACCTCAAAACTGATCAAATGATCACTAAGATCATTTGCCAGATTTCGATTGCACCGAATTTACACCTTTTTCCGTCAACTTCGAGAACTTCTTTCCGCATTTCGCCAGATTCCGGATCGCCGTTGTCCAGAACCTAATCAGTCTGATTAGTCGAAACCGACAACCTATTTGACCTAAACTGACTGCTGGCGGGGCTTTAAGCGTTTGTGCCCACGACATTACCGGTCGCCAACTAAGTGGTGTATTCAGAATTCAGGCGAACATACTCCTGCGTCAGATCCGAGGTCCAGAATCGGACCGATTCTGTTCCAGAACATGGCCCACCAGAAATCGAATACTCCATTGTGACATCGCGTTTCGACTTCAAGCTTGCCGAAAGCTCACTGGCATTAAAGCGAACAGGTGTGCCTGCCAAGTACACCTGAACCCCATTGATCTTCAGTGAAGCAAAGGCCGTATCGAATTCCACGTTGGCATAGCCGGCCGCAGAAACAATTCGGCCCCAGTTTGGATCGCCACCAGCGATCGCGGTCTTCACCAAGGCACTTTCCGCGATTTCCTTGGCGATTCTGTAAGCTTGGTCCCGGGTCTCTAAGCCTTGGACATCCACCGTTACGAAGTGATCGGCCCCCTCGGCGTCTCGGATAATGCTGGTCGCCAGATGTTGGCAAACCTGCTGGACGGCAGCCTGCACCTTCAAGAAGTCCTCAGGGGATAATTCGTTGGGATTAGCTCCGTTTGCCAGCAGCAGCACGGTATCGCTTGTGCTCATATGTCCATCGACACTGATGCAGTTAAATGTGCGGTCCACTCCAAACCGAAGGGCCTGATCACATTGTTCCGGGGTCAATGCGGCATCCGTCAGGACAACTCCCAACATCGTGGCCATATTCGGGGCAATCATCGCTGCCCCTTTGCAGGCCCCGGAGACCCGCACCGTGCCTCCAGACACCTCAACGTCGATTGATGTAAGCTTGGGAAATGTGTCCGTAGTCATCATTGAGGTTGCGGCATCGAGCAAGTGTCGGTCCGAACTACCCAGCGTCTCAATTCCCTTCGGAATGCCCTTCATAATGGTCGCCATGGGCAGCGGAACACCAATTACACCGGTCGAGCACACAAAGACGGCTTCCTCTTGACAGCCAAGTTGCTTCGCCACTGCCGCTGTCATCGTTCGTGCGTCTGCAATTCCAGGCTCACCGGTCGCGGCATTGGAGTTCCCCGAATTGATGATCACAGCACGAGCCACCGACGACGGGACTCGCTCTTTGGAAACAATGACTGGCGCGCCGCAGACACGATTTGTCGTAAAAACGCCGGCCGATGCGGCCGGTCGATCTGAAACAAACAAGGCAAGATCCGGCTTTCCGCTGGCCTTAATACCGCAGGTTGTGCCCGATGCTTTGAAACCGAGGGGAAGGCTTGGCTGAGAACTCATTGACACAAAACCCCTTTGAATTCTGAGGGAATAGACGAAGCGGGGAGAGAACCCGGCAATGGGAGCTTTTGGGGAGCGACCAAAAGCATTTAACCAACAAACCCGCGAACGGACGGGATCGTGGCGTCAGGATTCTCTGTATGCAAGCGAGCCGCATGGTACTGAAAAACGCTATGCCGCATGGATGACTGGTGATTGACAAATAATCTCCCCCTAAGTTCAGACCGCTTCGCGACTATGAACTGAGGAATTGCTCTTCGGGCAAAGTTGGGTTGAAGTCGGTTGTTGGTTGGGGGAGCTCGCTCGGGGTCGTCGCACTCGTCGCCGCGAACTGAACATACGCCTGAGATTCGTCCATATCCGGAAAATCGTCAGTCGCTTTTCAAAACGCAAACAGGCCGTCATCATACTCCTGCACGCTGGATATTGATCTGTCTGGCTCAGGAGTTTGCGGTTCAAAGTCGATCACCCACCAACGATTTCGGGGACGCCTTTCATTCGCAATCGTCACAAGCCCTGCATTCGCAAAGGATGCCGCGCTTTCAAGGATGTTGTCGTAGGGTGTTGTTCAGATTTCGCCCACACTTTCCAACTCATTCTAGGACCTGGTCTTCGAACAATGGCAAACGTCGCATCACTCGCCTCCGCCGCCCTGACCGCTGGCAATGATATTCTTCGACTGGCCCGACTTTCTTTTCAAGAGCTTTGAACTAGTCCCTCCGACATTCATATTGCGACCTTCCCTCCACTTACTCATTCGCAGAGGAAAAAAGCGATGTCTCATTCTTCCCCAAAACTTCATAACGCCATGTGGCCTGGTCTCGTTGGTAAGGGCGATGGAGAAGGTCAGGAACCGCCAATCAGTCTGGAAAAGATGCTGCAGCTCACGGCTGCAGCCAATGTCAATGGCCAGAAGTTTGATGGGATTGACTACTTCTTGTTCTTTCCTCACACGAATCCAGAAGCCAGTGACGCAGAGCTCAACAAGATTGCGGATCAGATTGCCAGCTATGGATTCTCCGTTGGTTCACTGGTCGCTCCTGTTTGGCCAGGAACAGTTGGCGATTCCGCAATGGGCGATGATGCTGCCCGTGAGAAATTCATCAGTGCCGTAAAGATGGCTTGTCGCATCGCGAATGTTTTCGAAAAGCATGGCGTGCGAAAGTACGGTGTGATTCGTATTGACTCGGCTGAGTTTGGCGTTGGGAAGTGGCGTGAGAACCCAAAGACCAACACATCAAGGATCGCTGGTACGTTTCGTGAAGCTGCAAAGATCGCCGCGGATCACGGCCAACGCCTGGCGGCCGAAGGCGAGATCTGCTGGGCTGGCATGCACAGCTGGAAGGATATGCTGAATCTTCTTGAAGAAGTTGGAATGCCGGAATCGCTGGGCTTCCAGGCAGATCTGGCTCACACCTATCTGTACCTGCTGGGCTACAACGCTCCTGAGAGCCAGTTGGTCAAGGAAGGACATACGGCCGATGAATTCTACGCGGCCTACAAGATAATGACCGACAAGCTTCGTCCGTGGACAATCGACTTCCATGTCGCACAGAACGATGGTCAGGTCCACGGCGCGGGATCACACGACAAGACCGGCAAGCACTGTCCGGCTGACGATCCGAACGGGAAGCTCGATATCGTTAAATGCGCGGGTTACTGGCTGCAGGGAGCTTCAGAACGAGGCATCAAGCACATTTGCTGGGACGGCTGTATGTTCCCGAACGCCACGCTGGAGAATCCAAAGACATGGAACACCATCCTCGACACCATGATCAAAGTTCGCGACGCTCACGGCTGGGCGTGATGCTCCTTGACTGAGTCACGATGACCAATGTCTTTGCATTGGTCATTTTTATTGGCCAATTTGTCTCAAACACTTTTCTTTTCCCACTGCAGGATCACTCACCATGTCCCTAAAACCACTGAACATCGGCCTTGTTGGCTATGGCTTCATGGGCCGTACCCATTCCAACGGTTACAAACGCGTCAATGATTTTTTTCCAGAGCTGAAGCACCGCCCCGTCCTAAAGGCAATCTGTGGTCGTAGCGAAGAACAGGTCAAGGCATTTGCGGACCAGTGGCAATATGAGTCCACAGAAACGGATTGGCGGAAGCTGATTGAACGCAAAGATATTGATGCAATTGATATCTGTACGCCCAACAACTCCCACGCTGAAATCGCGATCGCGGCCGCTGAGGCCGGCAAGATGGTTCTTTGCGAAAAACCGCTGGCTATGAATCCGGTAGAAGGCCAGAAGATGGTAGATGCCATCGAGAAGGCCGGCGTGGCAAACACGGTTTGGTACAATTACCGTCGTGTACCAGCGGTTTCTCTGGCGAAGCAACTGATTGATGAAGGCCGTCTTGGAAGGATCTTCCATTATCGCGCGAACTTCCTGCAGGACTGGACGATTAATGCAGATCTGCCTCAGGGTGGAGCAGGCCTGTGGCGACTTGATTCTGCGGCAGCGGGATCAGGTGTAACGGGAGACCTGTTGGCACATTGCATTGATACGGCGATCTGGCTCAACGGCTCAATCAACAGCGTCACCGCAATGACAGAAACTTTCGTCAAGGAGCGAAAACATAACCTGACCGGTAAAGTTGAGAAGGTTGGGATTGATGATGCCTGTGCGTTTCTCTGCCGATTTGGCAATGGATCGCTCGGACTGTTCGAATCAACTCGTTATGCACGAGGTCACAAGGCGCTTTACACGCTGGAAATCAATGGCGAGAAAGCGTCGATCAAATGGGACCTGCATGACCTGCATCGCCTCGAGTATTTTGATTACGCTGACAATTCCCTTGTTCGCGGCTGGCACCAGGTACACTGCACGGACGGCGACATGCCATACATGGGCAAATGGTGGGTTCCGGGATTGCAAATCGGTTACGAGCACACCTTTGTTCATCAGGTCGCGGATTTCATCGCCAGCATCGAATCCGGAAAACCTTGTAACCCCACTTTCCGCGACGCGCTTGAAACCCAGAAGGTCTGCGAAGCCGTCCTGGACAGCGCGAAATGCGGACAGTGGAAAGAAATTGCGTAGCCTGACTCAAATTTGAGGGCTATACTGGCCGAACAGAAAAACACGGCGGTTGAAGGCGCACCCTTCAGCCGCCGTTCTGTTTCATGACCGCTGAAGATTCCGAATCTCCCTGTTGAACAAACTCCGGAGAGTCTGTGTCTTTGAGCGTGTTTTTGCGCTTTTTGAAAACATCGACGGACCTGACTCAGGTCGTCGCAGATTGGATTCGCCTGAGGTCCCGCTATGGAACGACAACCCATTTCCCGTGAAGGCTATGACAAAATTCGCGAAGAAATTCGCGTGATGGAAGACGTGGATATGCCAGCCATCGCGGAACGCATCAAGACCGCTCGCGAGGAAGGTGACCTGAAAGAGAATGCCGAGTATCACGCTGCTCGTGAGACTCAGGGATACATGCAGGCCAAGATCAATCAGCTTAAGTCAAAATTGTCGAGCTGTTATATCGCCGAACGAAGTGACAAGCCAAAGGACTCTGTTGTCTTCGGCGCCGTCGTGAAGGTCAAAGATCTTTCTGACGGTTCTGAAGAGGCTTATGAACTCGTTGGCCCCGGCGAAGAAGACTACGACGGCGACATCATGAAGATTTTGACTACCAGCCCGATCGCCACCGCGATGCTTGGAAAAAAGGTTGGAGACAAAGTGGAAGTCGATATTCCTCGAGGCAAATTGCGAATGGAAATCATCGGGATCGAATAGATCTGTTAAAGTAGAACTTTCCGGGCTTCCAGTGTCAACGGCACCTGAAATCGTCGGGTGCCTCGGACCACATCAAGAGTGATCGTGTCGCCGGCTTTGTGATTTCCTAACAAAGCTTTCAGTTCATCGAAAGTGGATGTTGGCTGTCCATCAATCGCAGTAATCTGATCTCCCAGGATAACCGTGTTCCCTTGGCGTCGACATCCCTGCAGACCGGAGAGCGACGCAGGGGTGTCGGGGTAAACGAACAGGACAACCAATCCACCAGCCAAAAGGTTTTCCGGGATCCCATTTTCCCTTGCGGTCTCTGTATCGAGGATCGCAACACCCATTGAAGGAGCGGGCGGGCTGGCTGATTCGTTAAATACGAGGCCAACGGCCTGATAGACATCATTGACAGCGACAGCGAAGCCCAAACCGGCCGACGCACCGCTCGTGCTGACAATCGCAGAATTCACTCCAATAAGGCGGCCGGCACTATCAAGAAGCGGGCCGCCCGAGTTGCCCGGGTTGATGGCCGCATCCGTCTGAATCATTCCTCCCAGAATATTCTCGTCGTCTGAACCGACAGTGCGATTCAATCCGCCAATGACTCCCGTGGAGAGCGTGCGATCGAATCCGAATGGGTTGCCAATCGCGAGCACCTTCTGTCCTACCTTGAGATCCTCAGATGATCCCACCGTGATAGGCACCAACTGTGAAGGCTCAGCATCGATTCTCAAAACAGCAATGTCGTGCTTTGATACGGCTCCGACAAACTCAGCATCAAAGATACGTTTATCAGCTAGCTGAACTTCAAGCTGCGAATCACGCCTCTGCAGTGAGTCCTTGACCACATGCAGATTTGTGATGATATGGCCCTTCTCGTCCCAGACAAATCCAGTCCCTGATGCAAACTCCTGCGAGGCCACACTGCCATCAAATGTTTGCTGATATCCTTTTGTACGAATATAAACGACGGACGGTGCAGCTTTTTCAAAGACTTCAATCGTTGCCTTTTCGTCTTCACCCAATGCACCGCGGGGAGTCACAACTCGCTCGGCGTCGGTGTAATTGGGTCGATTTGAAATCGAATCAAAGACGGACTTCACCAATAGCACAGCAACAAGAGCCGTCAGGACAATCACCAGCCAGCCGTTTGCAGCCGCAGTGGTTTCTCTCTGATTTGGACTGTCCTGAGTCTCTTTGTCCATAACATTTTTCCGTACATTGCCACCATTGAGGCAGTGGTCTGGATCACGCATCCCGCGAAAGCCCGACCTCAGTCTATACCGTGCAGAAAATAGTGGCCAAATGTGCGACAAAACGGGGAAGAGATGAACTCATCCCTTCCCCATGATCGAAACCTAGTCAAGGTTGCCTTCCAGCTTTTCGCGAATATCCTGCAGCGCGTCATTAAGACGCTCACGCACTGACTCCGGCTGCTTGTCCAGAGCATTCAGCAACTTCGGCGTCAGAGCTTTATTGAGTTTGTCGAGCATCGCGGACGCACGTTTCCAGAACTGTTCAGGAGTTAACTCCTGGCGTTCTCCGCCGGGTGCTTCTTCTCGAATCTGCGGTGCCGGAGAAGCCGCGTCAGCGCGAAATGGCGCGTAGTTCTCGCCGGCATCACGGGCGACTGTGTCCATAGTCGCAACTGCTGTTCTCTCACCAGACGAAAAGCCAGCCCGATCACCCATCCCGCTGGGGGTGAATTGGGATGGATCAACCACGCGAGATAATGGCACCGTTGATGTGTCAATCCCCAGTGGAGCCGCCCATTCTGAATATCCTTCTGAAGACTCAGCGAACAAATCTTCGCCCCGCTGAGCACGTCGCCAAGCACGCATTTCTGCAACCGTGGCATCAGATTCCTCAGCCCAGCTCAAACAATCTTCAGCGTCATCCCAGTTCAGAGCTACGTAGAAAAACGACCATTTGAGACTGCCATATTTCTTATGGTTCTCTCCAAATGCTTCCCAAACGCGACGTCTCTGGAAGATCTGGTCACCACTCAGGCCAACCATCTGGCCAAAGTCACCATCGGTACGGTTCTTCGCATAACGCTGTGTCCATTTGGAAGCACATTCACCAACCACCCAGTTACACTGGCTGACGGCATCACGAGCCTTTGAAATCAATTGTTCTTCAGATTCTGCCACGATGGTTTCGTCCTTCCAGGCGTAGGGAACGGCCCTGAGCGGTGAGAAAATCAGGTGTCGGAGCCGGCAATTTCGATGCAACAATCCGCGAATGCAGGCACTCTTGAAAAACGCCCGCTGGAATCGCGACCTGCCATCCTACGCACGAAAACCGACGCCTTCTACTCCAGGATCAACGAACCCTCAGGAATCCCGGATGTCCTTATTCTGCCCTGTTTGACTCTTCGCAAACCGCACAAACTTCTTGATTTCAGATTCTCAATTTGAGATGAAAAACCTCAGATTCCGTGACATTTGGAGTCCGAAGATTTTCACCAGGAATTGACTTCAGGACAGTGGACCATCTGCCGATACATTCGGTATAAATCTCCGAGGCAGCTGAGTCGCTCACAGGGACCCATTTTGCCAAAACAGATTGATAAAATCGGGGGGATAGCCAAGTGGCTAAGGCAACGGATTGCAAATCCGTCACGCGTGGGTTCGACTCCCACTCTCCCCTTGCAAAAAACGCTGGTTATCCTGAAAAGGTGACCAGCGTTTTTTTGTTGGCTGTTTTCCGGTTGCGACCTTGAAAAGCACGTTCGTTCCCGGGGTTTCCACTATTCCAGCGAGAGAACCACTCGATCGTCGAGCACCTCTACTTTGCGAAAATGGCGTCCAAAGATCAGCGGAAAGAACTCCACACCAGTTTTCTTCTCCTTGATGTCGCTGAGTTGGACGATCTCCTTCAACACGGCCTTAATCGCTGCCTGATCTTCGTCTGTCACTTCAATGACAACCTTGTTTGCTCGGAAGTAGGCAATCAGATCGCCAATCGTCGCACGCTCAGCACGAAAACTGAATGTTGTTGTCCGCAAAGAATTCGGGGCTGCGGGCTTTTTCGTATCTGCTTCGGTGGAATTTAACAGTTCCGACAAAGCCGCATTTAGCTGGCCATGTTGCTCCAGAGTTGTATTCACGGTGGCTACGGATCCGCTCCACTTTACAGTGATCTCAGGAAACTGTCTCTTCCAGAGTTCGGTGGTGGACGCCTGAAACTTTTTCCCCGGAGAGTAACGGTGATCAAAAGTCTCCTGAGGATCAATCGTCTTGAGACTGACCGAGCGGCCATCATCGGACAACCGAAACTCGAGGTCGAACTGGTTCAATAAGATCGTCGCCGCTTCGGCAAATGTCATGCGAGGCAGGTCGCTCCTGGCCCAGACATCGTGAGGTATCAAATCCGGATTCGTGATACGAACGCCAGTCGCCCGAGCGTAGTTTTCGAGAATGGACTTTGGCTCGGCCAATTCCGACCAGCTTGAGTCGATGAGTGCGACCAGTTTTCGATGATCCTCCGGCCTCATCTTGCGTTGCAGTTGATTAATCTCCTTCTCCCGCAGTTCGATCATGACAGGAATACGATGAACTGCCAACGCAGGACCGATACAAGCGAGGTGTTCCGTCAGGCAGCACCCGCTATCAGGCACTTCCCCCGCGATACTCTTTAGCACTTCCCAGCGTGAAACTGACGTCGCGTTCAGGCTGATCTGATAACGAGGATCAAGCCGACGGTCACGAATGACGGCAACCTTTGACTGATTCATTAGATCCGACAGTTGATTTTGAAGTGGAGTTTTAACGCTCGACCAACTCACCCTGGTCAACATTGCAGTCTTCAAAGACTTCCCGGACTTCAGAGCTGTCTTCTGATCAAAGGCGTTTGCGTTGCGAATTCCGGAAATCAGCATGGTTACCGTGAGGAGAACATTTCGGAAAATGATGCTGGGATTCCTGTTTTTCAGCAGGAAAAACGTGGCAACAGTCGTTTCCATTTTCAATTGCTCCATTCTGCCCGGAAAACAGCCTCGGCAGGACCAAACATCAGTAAAACTGTAGAGTACTCAGCCGAACCACGAGACTTTCTGTTAGTGAACCGGATCTCGTGAAAGTAGGATGATGGCATCGACCAGCAGCTTTGGTCGAGCCTTGCAGGACGATTTCTGAGACAGATTATGAAACAGACACATGCAGTCGGCATCGACCTTGGCACAACATATTCGTGCATTGCGTCGCTTAATGAGCATGGACAGCCAGTCACAATCCCCAACCAGGAAGGTGAGCTGTCAACGCCATCGGCGGTCTTCTTCGATGGTGACCAGCCTATTGTTGGCACTGAGGCCATTCGAAACGCTATTGCCAGTCCGGATCGTGTCGTGCAGCACGCAAAACGCTACATGGGGAATGCTCAGAAGTTCTGGAGAATTGGCGACATTCGGTACTCGCCAGTGCACATCTCAGGACTCATCCTGCGTAAATTGATTTCTGCCGCACAGGATCAGATCGGCGAAATACATAATGCCGTGATCACTGTGCCGGCCCAGTTCAGCGACTCACAGCGTCATGCAACACTGTTGGCTGGACATGCAGCCGGTCTGGAACGTATCGAGATGATTAACGAACCCGTCGCGGCAGCTCTCTGTCACGTACTGGGAGACGAAGGCCTCGCATTCACTGAACTCGCCATTGATCAGCAACTTCTCGTCTACGACCTTGGCGGTGGCACACTCGATCTTGCCATCGTGAAGTACAAGACGAATGAGGTCCGAGTGGTGGCATCGGATGGCGATTTGGAACTGGGCGGTCTCGATTTCACTAAAGTACTTGTGGATGCTGCTGCCGAGAAGTTCATTGCCGATTTCCGTGAGGACCCACGGTCGAATCGCAGCAGTCTCCAGTTTCTTACGTTGGAGGCTGAACAGGCAAAACGCAGCCTTTCGGTTCGACCCCGGGCCGCAGTGACGGTGCAGCATGAAGGGCATCGCAAGACGTATCAAATTGAACAAACAGAGTTTGAGACACTCAGCAGAAAGCTCATCCAGCGATCCGAAGAGATTACTCGACGAATTCTGAAGGACAACAAGTTTGGCTGGGCGCATATTGATGTTGTGCTCACGACCGGTGGCGCATCACGGATGCCGATGATCAAGGAGAGTCTGAAGAAGCTGAGTGGTCGAACATTGAATTCGTCGCTTTCTCCGGACCAGTCAATCGCACATGGAGCGGCCTACTATGCTGGAATGTTGTTATCTAACGATCAGTATGCAAGAACTGTGTTCAACAGCACGGCTTCGTCTCGACTGGCCAAAGTCAAACAGCACAGCGTCAACGCGAGGGCACTGGGGATTCTCATCCGCGCAGAGAATGGACAACGAGTTCCCCACTATCTGATTGAGGCGAATACTCCCCTGCCCACCGCAAAGACTCATGTCTTCGGAACCGTTGTTGCAGACCAGAACCGTGTTCATGTCAGGATCGTGGAAAGCGGTGCCGGCTCAGACCGACCGCCATCGGTTCTTGGTGACTGCGAGATCAAAGATCTGCCGCGCAACCTCCCTGAGGGAACCGAGATCGAAGTGACGATCAGTTATGACCATCAAGCTCGAGTTCACGTTTCGGCGCGCGAGCCAGTCAGCGGTTGTAAAGCTGAAGTGGAAATCATTCGACAGCAAAACCTCAACGCTCAACTGGAGCAACAACCTGGCCCGGAGAACGATGATGCACTCGACCTGCATTCGATAGCGGGTGACAACCTGTCTGAGGTCTCACCAAAGGTAACCCCGTCTCGTCCAGCTGCTTCCTCTCTGCAGAATCCGGACAAACAAAAGTCCCTCGCGCGGAAGCCAGCGAACACCTCGCAGCCGCATGAATTCGATGCACGTGCGGTAATGTCCGGGAAAAAATCACCAGCCACACCTAAGAAATCGGACGAGAAATCATCGGCAAGAAGTCAGGAACGAAAGTCAACGTCAGAGCCATCCACGTCTACGCCAAAAGCGGTCGGTCGTCCCAAAAGAAAGCCAGACCCGAATGAGGCGGAGTTCTGGGATCTTGTTGATGGTAACGACTAATAGACAATGGCATTACGTTTAATTTGAGAGGCTTGGCGGACGGACAATTCGCGAGCATCACGGATCCCCGCTGCTCTTTCCGTCTCGCACGATTCGAAGTCCCTTGCCGGTCCAGAGATTGTTCATATCAGCGTCAGTCCAGAT
The DNA here is from genome assembly GCA_903921605.1 of uncultured Planctomycetaceae bacterium. The sequence goes on from CAIXQV010000991.1 coordinate 101,640, forward strand.
CTCTGGTTGTATCTGGGATGGATCTCCAATGAGATGCCGACCATCGGCCGTTTCGAACAGAACCGTTGAATGTTTGACGCCTGGTTTCCAGCCATCGATTTCCTGATAGTGCGGATGATCAGCGTTCGCAACATCACTCAGTTCGCAGCATAGTAACGCTGGGAACTCCGAGACAATCTCTGGCAGCTCGCTGGTCCTGCATTCAAAGAACTCCGCACGAAATCCGGTGCCACGGAGTTTCACGGCAAGACCATGATAAAGCCCCAGCCATGTTGTTCCCTGCTTCGTTAAACACAGCGCCGCCAACTCCGCTTCAGAGGCTTCGATTCCAAGGGAATTGAGGATCGTTGCTGCCGCCGCCGCCGAACAAGTATGAGGGGTCGTTTGTCTGCAGATACGATACGGCACAAAGATTGACGGCTCTGTCCACACGTTCTCGCAGACAGGTGGCGTACTGGGAATGACGTAAGCGACCGACCAGATCGCTCCAGAAATCAGTAGCGTCTGGGCTGGTAACCGACGAATGATCGACTGAGTATTGGTTCGCACCCAGAGCACTGCAGCCAATGCCGCGAGAACCAAAGGAAACCAATTCGAAAGAATAATGACCGAGGACAACGGTATCCAGCGAACGATCCACAACTGTCCCCAGACCAATCGCACATAAACGCCAACCAATATGACCAGGGCCGCTGCGATACCATCCAATAAACGGTCCGGAGCACCCAACAGAACCGCTCGGAAGGAAAAGAATACGGCCATTGACAATACGGCCATCAGGATGATTGCAATCGTCAGATCTTCCATGCTCAGAATCCTTACGATGAAACCCTGGCAAGCCGCGAACTGACAGGCATCGTCCCAGTGCGGACATCAAAAATGTGGAAATTCAAAAGTAATGATTTGTGTCGGCTGAAGTGTGAAGGAAAGAAGAGCCTGCACGGCAAAGCGCGCCAGATCGCACGCTTTTGTCGGTTCCGAAAGGACTTATACACGAGAAAACGACGGACTGAAACTGCGGCGCGAAGTTTGCGTAGATCGTTCGAGAAGGATCATAGAGGTTCATTTTTCTGCTGAAGGGGACATGTCATGACTGTGTTCGTTCGTTCTGCAAAAGTCTCGACGATATTGCTGATGGTCTTCGCTGTCACGCTGGTTTTGTTGTTCTCGTTTAGCCGCACGCTGGGGTTAACGATGTCCGCGTCAGCACAGGACGATAAGCCATCTGCTGAGAAGGCCCCTCCGAGCGATCCTCCTTCGGCCGACAAGAAGGACGAGCCCGCCACAGCGTTATCGCGATTTATGAGGCAGAAGCTTCATGCGTCGAACTTGATTCTGGAAGGCCTGTGTACCGAAGACCTGAAAATGGTCTCTGAAGGATCAGCGTCGTTAAAGAAAATGAGCACCCAGGAAAACTGGCGGGTATCGAACGATATGATGTATCGTCGGTACAGCACGGAGTTCGTGAGCGCGGTGGAAGAGCTTCAAAAGGAAGCCGAAGACAACAACATGGATGGCACGTCGATGGCGTGGGTCAATGTGACTATGAAGTGCCTGAAATGCCACGAATGGGTCCGCAACGCTGTGTTCGCTGATGGAAAAAATTAGGTATCCTGTTTCGTAAGTCGGAGGATCGAGATTCTATTCAGACCATCCAGCGGTACGCAGGGATTGAATTCCGGTGAGTTCGATTTTGAAGCTTTGGGGGTAGAGAGCTTTGTAAATCTTTCCGCTCCGGGTTCCTCAATACCTTGGTTTTTCCTGAATCTCGGCCGTTCAGAGTGCCCAACTTCTTTCGGCACACCAAATGCAATTTGCCGCTGAAGCCTCTGTAGGCTATTCGTCATCTCGTCCGACGGACACGGTGAGTGCGTGTTTTAAAGCATTTCGCAGCACTGCCAGATGCTGATTCTCAGCACGGTGTAAGTTTAGGCTGGTTGTTCGCGGGATACCTTTAAAGGATAGCCTCAATTGTGGCCGCGCGCTGAATAAGATCTTCTCTGTCAATCAATGTTTCAGAAAACGACCATGGAGAGTCTGATGTTTCGCTTATCCCCAATTGGTGGTCTTAAGTCTGGCCTCGTCGCCCTGATGATGTGTTCTGCTGTGATCACACTGGTGGAACCGTTCAGCAAAGGGACCTCAGCAGCAGTGCAGGACGAGATAGCCGCTCCGGCAGATGAACGTACCATGGAGAAGTTTATGGCGCGAAAACTGGCTGCGGCACAAAGAGCATTGGAGGGCGTATCGCGGGGAGACTTTGAACTCATTCGAAAATCATCTGCAGAAATGTCCGATCTGAGTCGTCATGAAGTCTGGGAGCGGATGGCCAGCGCGAGATTCGTGCAGGATACGGCCGATTTTGTCACGGCCACCGAGTTCCTGGATCGGATGGCGGAAGCTGAAGATTCCGAGGGTGTATCGCTGGGATTCATGCGGCTCACCATGACATGTGCAAACTGTCATGCTCACGTAAGAAGCTCCAGCATAGCGTTCAGGCAGCTCGATCGCAGCCAGGCAGTCGCAGGACGCTGATCTGCAGAATGCTCGATATCAAATTCCATCACACCGCCAACGAATCTGGCTGTCGTTTTCAGAGCATCAGGAGGATCAACCCCGTGTTAGTCGCAAGGGATGTGTTTTGCCATGTTTCGCCTCGTTGCTGCTGAGTCGTCGGCTGAGAACATTAATCAAAAATCGGACCGAGACATCGTTTTGGCGGTTAGCCTTGAACGTCGTCTTCAATGCGACATGCAGATGTCCGCGCGGGTTCATGTATCGGACGAACAGGTTCAACTTTTTGGTGAAGTTGCATCCTGGTATCGCAAACAACAGGCGCAGGAGCTGGCACGCGAACTCGCTCCTCATTATCGGATTCGTAATGATATTCGCGTGACCAATGCCTGATTCCTCGCAGGGACTATTTTGATTTGAGATCTTCGTCCCGCATATAGTCGTGACAGGCAATGCATGTTGCTGTCAGGCTCTGCTGAAAGTAAGCGGCTCCTGCGAGATTTCGATTGTTTGCTTCTCGTTCAAGTCTTGCGGCTTGTCTCATGAACTCCATCCGGAAGTGCTCGTAGACATCCTTATCGTCTGTTTCCTTCTTCCAGCCGGAAGGATGTTTCAGGCTGACCAGTTTGAGTGATTCGGCAGATCTGGCAATCTTCTCAAAGTCGTGCGTAACCAACCCTGCCAGAATCTGTTCCGCATGATCCAGCTTGGCGGCCATGACATCACTGGCTTTCGGATCTTTCTCTGCTGACCTTCTATTCTCATCCCGAACGGGAATTGGCGTCACTTCATCACTAAAAAGTGCGTCCTTGTCACAGTAAACGGCACATGTGACAATAACGACAAGTCCAACAATCAATAGATTTGCTCGGAATCTCATGAATTTACTCCTGTCTGCAGCGATCCTTGGCTGTCCTGAAGTGATTCTCACTTCCGTTCAGGCACGACTAAGCAAACACGGTTCCAATCCCTGAGCAGTGGCTTATCCACTGCCAATCAACTTCTTCGCGGTAGTCGAATAGTCCGCTTCGTTCAAGTTTCTGTTCTGCACCTCTGAGTCATTCTCTCCCGCAGATCGATGGGGCTTGATACATTTCACCGCGCCTGACACCGGATCGTGATCGCCTCACTGAGCCCCACTGCATTTGCGGAGTGCCCGAAATGTTGAGAACTGTCGTTACTTTGCTGATACTTTCGGCCGGAATGAGTTTTTTAGAGGCCTCCAGTATCGAGGACGCCAATGCAATCCTGACGGCCGCAAGGGTCAGCGGAGGATTCGTTGTTCACCTTGGCGCAACCAATGGGGAACTCACCGCAGCGCTGCGATCGGGCGAATCTATTCAAGTCCAGGCTCTGATTGAAGAAACCGCAACGACCGAGAACGCCAGAAGGGCCATTCATGCCACGGGCAGATATGGCAATGTTTCTGCACTGCAGTTTTCCGGGGAAACGTTGCCCTATATCGACAACCTTGTCAATCTGGTCGTTGTTGAGAATCAGGGGCATGTTTCCGATGAGGAAATCCAGCGTGTACTTGTGCCTAACGGAGTCGTATTAAAGCGAGGTTCTGACGGCAATTGGCAGAGAACTGTTAAGCCGCGTCCGGACAACATTGATGAATGGTCCCATTATCTGCATGACGCGACAGGAAATGCTGTTGCTCACGATGATGTCGTCAATTCTCCTCGACACCTGCAGTGGGTCGGTAGTCCACGGTGGTCTCGTCATCACGACCGAATGGCCAGTATGAGTGCCCTTGTTTCCACAAACGGTCGCATGTTCTACATCATGGATGAAGGAAGTCGAATCTCTGTTCAGTTGCCCTCGAAGTGGAAGTTGATTGCACGAGATGCCTTTAACGGAACCATTCTTTGGAAACGAGACATAGCGGAATGGCAGAACCATCTGTGGCCACTCAAGAGTGGACCAACCCAATTGTCGCGACGACTTGTTTCTTCCGCTGACGAGGTTTACGCACCGCTTGGCTTTGAATCTCCGACAATTGCTATGGACGCGGCCACTGGCAAGGAATTGAGGACTTACGAAGGGACTGATGCGACGGAAGAAATCATTCACACCAATGGTCTCCTCTTTATCGTTGTTCGAAAAGGCAAAGCAGAGCTCGCAGATTATGCTCCGGCCAACGGTCGCGTTGGTGATCAGGCGAAAGTGAATCAGGAGTTCTTCTGGAACGAAGAACCTCGCGTGGTGATGGCCTTTGAAGCCTCTACAGGCAAGAAGCTATGGGCGAAGCAAACCGGAATTGCTCCTCTGACGTTGTCGGCCGATGGCGATAGCGTCTACTTTCACGATGGCGAAAGCCTGAATGCGCTGGATCAGAAAACCGGAGAATTGCGATGGACGACGGAACCAGTCACTCGTCGGAAACAGTTCACCTTCAATTTTGGCCCGCGTCTTGTAATCTATAAGGATGTGGTGCTCTACGCCGGTGGCGACGGTCGCATGATCAGTGTGGACACCGCCACTGGAAAACAACTTTGGGAATCCGAACACCCGAATTCCGGATACCAGTCGCCTCAGGATCTGATGGTCGTCGATGGACTTGTCTGGTGTGCGCCGACAACTTCAGGGAAGGACACAGGAGTTTTCACAGGCCGCGATCCACGCTCGGGAGAAGTCAAAAAGTCGTTTGCACCGGACATTGACACCTATTGGTTTCATCATCGCTGCTATATCTCAAAAGCGACCGACAACTTCCTGATCCCATCACGCACCGGGGTCGAATTCGTTGACTTCAAAAATGAGCACTGGGATATCCATCATTGGGTTCGTGGTGGTTGTCTTTACGGCGTGATGCCCTGCAATGGACTGACCTATACGCCGCCTCATAACTGCGCGTGTTATCCGGAAGCTAAACTCTACGGCTTCAATGCGCTGGCTCCGATGGCAAAAACACGCCCGATTCCCGGCAAAGTTTCGGAAGAAGGCCGACTTGAGAAAGGCCCCGTGTTCAGTGACGTTCTGCCTCCAGCAGTTGACTACTCAGGCAACGACGACTGGCCTACGTTTCGGCATGATCAAAAACGGACCGGGACTTCACGTCAGGAGATTCCTGCGAAGGTCGGCATCAATTGGGATATCAAGCTCGGTGGAAAGCTCACCTCACCAGTTGTCGCGGATGGCATGGTCTTTGTGGCACAGACTGATTCCCACACACTGCATACTCTGGATCAGAAAAATGGCGATAGCCTCTGGACATTTGTAGCCGGAGCAAGAATTGACTCACCACCAACAGTCGAACGTGGGCAAGTTGTTTTTGGTTGCACCGATGGTTGGGTTTACAATCTTCGGGCTAAGGATGGTCAGCTGGCGTGGAAGTATCGTGTTGCTCCGCTGGATCGTCGAGCGATGGCTTTCGAGCAACTGGAATCGCTCTGGCCGGTTCACGGAAGTGTGTTGATCCGTGACAATGTCGTCTGGGCTGTCGCCGGGCGTTCCAATTTTCTTGATGGAGGCCTTCGTCTGGTTCGACTGGATCTTGCAACGGGAAAGCAGTTGTCGGAGACCATCATGGATGAGACGAATCCGGAAACGGGTAACAACATGCAGGAGAAACTTGAAATACTCCAGATGCCTGTCGGATTACCGGACATCCTGAGTGGTGATGACAAGTTCGTCTACATGCGTTCGCAGAAGTTTGATTCTGAGGGAAATCGTGTTGAGATTGGCCCCGTCTCCGGGGACTTTGTCCAACAGGGGTCAGCCCAGCGAGGAGAGGGCGTGCATTTGTTTGCCCCGATGGGATTTTTGGACGACAGTTGGTTTCATCGATCTTATTGGGTTTATGGTCGAAGTTTCGCGGGAGGTCACGGAGGTTATTATCAGGCCGGTCGATTCGCCCCGTCGGGCGATATTATGGTCAACGGCAATGGTTACGTCTTCGGGTATGGTCGAAAGCCTGAGTACTTTCGTTGGACTACGACACTGGAACGCCAACTTTACTCTGCGGCACCAGAACCTCCGGAGGTGCCGGAGAACTTTGGAAAACAGACTGACTCTGGTGCCGCAGAACCGGCGTCCTATGTTCAGTTTCCTCGCAGCCCAAGTCTCGACCCAACGGGTAAGCCAATCACAGTTGAAGCGTGGATGACGACAACGAATCCCAACGGTGTGATTGTCGCTCGGGGTGGTCCTGCGGAAGGATTCGCTCTAACAATGGAAACGGGCAAGCCGACTTTCCATGTGCGTACTGATTCAACTCTTTCCACAGTCTCCGGAACGAAACGCATCGTCGGTGGGTGGCATCACATTGTTGGTGTGCTTACCGCAGAGAAGGAGATGCGACTTTACGTGGACGGAGAACTGGTGGGTGAAGGTGGAGCATCCGGATTACTGACCAAAGATCCTGCTCAAGGACTTGAAATTGGCGGTGATCTCGGCGGATCTGTTGGTGACTATGGCCAGCCGTTTCAGTTTGTCGGAATCATCGACGAACTGCGACTTTACTTTACTGCTGTTGACGATGCGGCTGTTGCGCAAAGGTTCAAGGACGATTCTGAATTATCCGGCGACCCTGCTCTGGTGGTGACTTTCGATGATGGCACTGCACGTGATATGTCGGTCTACCGAAACAACGGCACATTGATGGGTGTGAAAGTCGTGAACGGAAAAATGGGCCAAGGAGCCCAACTGACTGCTAAACAGTCCACGGGCGCGAAGAAAGGCAAGAATGCAGCGAAGGGGAACGCAAATGCACAGAACGCACCCAATTCGTTGATTGAACCACGCTGGAAGACGGATGTTCCGATTTACGTCAGAGGCATGGTGCTCGCTGGCTTGCATCTATTCATTGTCGGTCCGCCGGATATCATCGACGAAGAAGCGACGTTTCAGAAATTGACGGAGAAAGATCAGGAAGTCCAGAAGCTGCTCGGAGCACAGGATTCTGCCCTGGAGGGTCAACAGGGAGGAATGCTTGTGGTTGTCGAAGCTGAGACCGGAGAGACACTGCACACTGTTGAGCTTGAAACCTTACCGTCATGGGACGGATTGGTTGGAGCTCAGGGGATGCTGTTTCTGACGACGCTTGATGGAAGAGTCCTGTGCTTCTCCGGACCGTGAACCCAGATCCCCAACTCCATGCTGTCTAAATGAACTTGAGTTTGTTCTTCTCATTGAGGGTTGCGGAAATAGATTCGTAGTTTCTTTTGGCTCAGGAGAAATGGAGGGTCTCATGGCAATGCACCATAGTAAATGGTCTGTTCCGCCTACCTCCATGCGCTGCCAGATCATTCTTCTAAAGACTTCACTCGGTGAAGGCGAAGCCAATTGCCTCGACGCTGTCGACTGCCAGCTGAAACGTGAATCGATCGAATAGCGATTGCGCCGAGATACAACTGGCTGACTCGAGGGTGTGCGTGCGGTCAGTTTTGTTGAATTTCCGCTCCAACATGAGGTGCTGCGAGGTTAGGTATCCTGCCAGCCTGAGCCACCAAGTCTGGCTAAGCTGCGGTGACTCGCTTCCACCGACCCGAATAATTGCCACAATTCGACCCTTTCAGGGTTTGATATAGGCAGACTGTTCCGAAAAATCGGGTGTTTTCGCCGCCACGAAGTGAGTTGGGCTAGTTTTTCCGTGCGTTTCCCAGGGTGGGCTTCTCAAGATGCAACGGCATAAGCTTGGTGGGGTTATGTCCCGGCAGTACTACTCACTGAGAATTTGTGTAGACGCTGCGAATTTGTGACAACCTTGCCCGCAATGAAGCTCGGAATTCAGGCGAAAAGAACGGATACATGCTTAAGAGTGCTGGTCAAGATCGGCCATTCGTATTGCTGACAGGAGCAACAGGCCTCGTCGGAGGGCTCGTCCTTGCGCGACTATTGAGCTGTGAATTGCCCGTGGCCGTCCTTGTACGCGGCAATCGTCGGCAGTCGGCGCAGGAACGCATTGAATCGCTGATGCGCAGGCTTGAGGAACGATTTCAGCGCTTGTTTGTCCGTCCGGTGGTGCTCGACGGAGAACTATGTTCTGCGGGACTTGGGTTGTCGGGGACAGATCATGCCTGGTTAAACGCGAACTGTGGAAGTGTCATTCACTCCGCAGCAAATCTCCTTTTCAAGCCAGCCAGCGAGCATCCGGATAATGAGCCCTATCGAACGAACGTGGACGGCACCCGGAATCTGCTCGAATTAGCTTCCTCTGCAGGAATCAATGAGTGGCACTATGTATCAACCGCCTATATCGCGGGATTGAGAACTGGTCGTATTCTGGAGCGCGAGTCGAACGTCGGACAGGAGTTTGGCAACGACTATGAACGCAGCAAAACAATGTCGGAGCAAATGCTGCGTCAGTCACAACAGATCACTTCGCTCACGGTTTATCGGCCGTCAATTGTCATTGATCTGCATCCAACAACCAGCATGAGGTCGGATCAAACGATCAATAGTGCATTTGTGATGTTTCAGGCGCTGAGTCAGCGTTTCGGACTTCCGGAGCGAGGTGATTGGTTTCGACGTCTGGGTTTCAGTGGTCATGAACGCAAGAATATTGTGACAGTCGACTGGGTTGCGGCGATGATCGCGGAGATTTACCGTCGCCCTGCTCTTCATGGAGACACCTATCACCTCACCAGCGCCGCTGGAACATCCGCTTCGGAACTGGAAGATGGTTTTCGGGCTGCCGTCCTTGAAGGTGGTGTGAAATTGCCATCGCGACGAGTGGAGGCGATGGCACAGATTGATGAACAGGCCGCGCCGTTTGTGGCGGCGTTTAAGCCTTACTTCAAGGATGATCCGGTGTTTGACCGCACAAACACTGTTTACGCCATGCAACTCTGCAAAGAAGCAGATTTGCTGCAACTGACAGTGGAACGTCTTCGCGACTTTTGCATGCGACAGACTAAACCGGGAGGACCACCGACTGTGCTGCGGCTAACTCCTTCCGCGTGGGATCAATTCAGACTCGATTGCGATCGAAGCATGGATCAGGCCGATTTGTTGCCAGCCAACGTTTTCGGTATCGAAGTCTGTGGCCCCTGCGGGGGACAGTGGGTTGTTGAAGAAAACAGACACGGCTGGACTGTCAAAACTGCTCACGCCGGAAACGCGCCTTGTCGTATAATTGTTTCCTCTGCAGTCTTTGGGGAACTGACTTCGGGTAGTAAGACAGTTGCCCAGGCATTCGCGGCCGGAGTGTTGTTGACTGAATCAGATTTTTATCACGATCACGACACGCTTCATGACCGCACCCTTCAGCTTGGTGCATCAACAGGCTTGATTGAAAGCTTTTCAAAACTGATTGCGGCCGTTCAGCGACATGCGAGTCAGGTTAGCAACAAGTCGGAGGTCGCTTATGTCCGCTAGACCTTCCAAATCTGCAGGGGTTGAATCACCAGTCGTGATTGTGGGCATTGCCTGTCGTGTTCCTGGAGCGGACAGCGTCACTGAATTCGCTGACCTGCTTTTCAACGGACGAACGGGCTATGGCCAACTTCCACCGGATCGATGTGATCGAGACCTGTATTTTGACTCACAAAAAGGGAAAACCGGAAAGTCATACACGACTCTGGGAGGAGTCGTTCCTGAACGTCCGCTGAATCGAGAAGTCTGCCCATTGCCTCCCCAGACCGAAGCGCTCTTCGACGCTGCTCATGTGCAGTTTGCCGAGGTGGCAGCAACAGCCTGGCGGAATGCGACTTTGCAACTGGAAGATTCTCGTCTGCAGCGGACCGGCGTTTATGTCGGACACTCTGGCGGCACTAAATCCGGTGGAGGACTAAGCCTCGGGACACAGATCGAAGAGGCGCTTTCGTTCGTTGATGATATTGATGCATTCCGACAGCTTCCTGAGAACGTTCGTCGACAGATTATTTCTGAAGTGGCTCATTCTGTTCGAGAAGTCCGTCCTTCTCGTCGTGTTGGTGCTGTTCCGAGCTTTCATGCTTATCAGGCAGCAGCGTTAGCAGCGCGGGTTCTTGGACTCACTGGTCCACGGTCTGTCATCGACGCCGCGTGTGCCTCATCTCTGGTAGCCTTGTCTCAGGCAATACTGGCGATTCGAGCAGGCCGACTGGACAGCGCGATCGTGGGGGGGGCGACCTACAACAATGTTGACAACCTGATTCTCTTTTCTCACTCCCAGGCCTGCACGGCCACTGATTCGCGACCATTTGACGATGGTGCGAGCGGTCTTGTGAGTTCGGAAGGTTACGTCGCGGTTGTTATCACAACGCAGGACAAGGCCGAGCAATTCTCACTGCCAATTCTAGGTGTCGTCCGTGGCGTAGGCATGGCATCGGATGGCAAGGGACGCAGTCTGTGGGCTCCACGAATGGAGGGTCAGGTCCTGGCCCTTCAACGAGCCTATGGCGACTCAGCAGTGTTGGACATCGACTACATGGAGGCGCATGCGACCAGCACTCAGCTGGGAGATGCGACCGAGCTGGAAACATTGCGATATCTGGCCGATCGAAGTCTCGCATTTCCGGATGGCAGATTGCCGCAGCGACGGCTTCTCCTTGGAAGCGTAAAGTCCAACATTGGTCATACGCTGGAAGCTGCTGGGTTGATTGGTGTGGTCAAAGTTCTGCTGGCCATGCACCGTCGTCAGATTCCTCCGTCCCTGCGATTTGAGCATCCCAATCACAATTATGATTGGGCAACAGCGCCGGTCAAAGTGGTTGCCGCGGGAGCCGCGTGGCCAGAAGAAGAACTGGAAAGGCGCCCGCGTCGTGCTGCGGTGAGTGCTTTCGGTATTGGCGGTTTGAATGCTCATGTTGTTATTGAAGAGCATCGCGGACAAATGTCCCCCGGAATAACACGAGTCGCTGAAACGAACAAGCAATCTCGTGAACTGGAACCAATTGCCATCGTCGGTCGTGGAATTGTCGTTGCCGGGGCGAAGAACCTGAACGAGTTCCGAACAGTCCTGAGTTCTCCCCATTCCGCTATCTCCGACGCGCCGGTGGAGCGATGGCGACATGGAGCGGGCATTGTTTCAGGCGAATCTCCTCTGACATATTCGTCGCCTCATTGTCGCGGAGGCTTCATTAATGACTTCACCTTCGATGGGGCTCGTTACCGCATTCCTCCGAAGCAGGTCCAGCAAGCTAATCCAGTTCAAATGATGTTGATTGATGCTGTCGCTCAGGCGTTAGCCGAGATGACGAATTCTGCGGCATCAATTTCGAAAGTTGTTAGTTCGGCGGCACAGAAATCAACCGCAAAAGAGCCCGTTTGGCCTGTCGATCGTCAACGAGTCGGAGTTGTCATCGGAACCATCTTTGGTGGTGAGTTCGGAGATCAGCTCCAGGTTGGAATGAGGCTGCCTGAAATCTGCCAGCGAATGATGGCATCAATGCTGTCCAAAGGGATCTCTTCGGACCTTGCCAGCAAAACTACTGAAGAATTCCGGAAGATCATCCTGAAGAATCGCCCTGCCCTTCTGGATGAAACAGGAAGTTTCACAGCGAGCACGCTGGCCTCCAGAGTTGCTAAAACATTCGACCTGATGGGGGGGGCCGCTGCACTTGATAGCGACGATACTTCGGGGCTTGCGGCGTTGACTGTCGCGATGGATCAACTCCGAGCAGAAACCTGCGACATGGTTGTTTGCGGTTCTGCTCAGCGATCAATGAGCCTGTCTGCGTTTGAAGCGCTGGATATGACTGGGAGGCTTGTGAGATCCGGAAGTCCCGACGATGTTCCCGACGATTGTCATCAGATTCTCCCGGGCGAAGGCGTTGTGACTCTAATGCTTTGTCGACTCTCGGACGCGATGCGGCTGGGATTGCCTATCTATGGGATCCTCAACGAAGTCGGCCAACGGACGTCATGCGTTCCAGAGGGATCGTTATTGAGTTCCGGAGAACGCCGCGAGGCTACTCAGACACTCAATGCTGCCGACGCAGCCATTGTCCGAAAGATCGGTTATCTTGCGGGAGCACACTCGCTGGTCAGAATCACAGCAGAAACGTTGGGCACCGATGTGGAGTCGTTTGCACCAGACTCGACACGTCACTCAACAATTCCCGTTGCTACAAAAACAGTGGACGGAGTCGTCATTCAGGCAGACCTGAAAGTCTCGCTTCGGCAAAAGCTTCTTCCCCCACTTGCAGTTACGTCAAAGAACAACAACTCAATTCTCCCTCAAAACTTATCGACTCATCAAGTAACTCGAATCATGACGAATCCCGTTGCAACACCCCACAGCCTGCCACTCAGCGTGCGATTTGGAGGCACATCTGGTGCAGAATTGCTGAGGCTGCTGAAAGAGGCCGTTCAGTCACCGAATCGCTTTCTCGAGTTGTCGCAGGTCAACCGAAGCAGCAGCCCTTCAGGCATTGGCCATCCGTGTCCTGCCTTCACAGAGCAAGACGTGTTCCGTGCGGTCATTCTGGCCAGCGATGCCGGGCAACTGAAAGATCGACTCAATGCCGCCATTAAGTCCGCAGAGTCGGGCCGATTCCGCGCTGTACTTGATCGTGAACGAGTGATTCTTTGGCAGACCTTTAATGAAGCAACACGCGTTGCCTGGCTGTTCCCGGGGCAAGGATCGCATTACACAGAGACACCTGCCGTTTTCGCTGTGAACGAACACGCGAGGCGAACACTTGCTGCCGTAGATGATCTTTATGTGGCAAACCATCTTCCCAGACTCAGCGATGCTTTCGGCAATAGCTCAATCAAACCCGGTGAAGACGTCTGGTGGGCACAAGCGTGGATTCTGGGGGTCACAGCCGCGTTGACGGAAGCGTTGAAGGCGGAAGGCCATCGCCCGGATGCAGTTCTCGGACACAGCTTTGGTGAATTTACCGCTTCACTTGCATCAAGCGTAACTTCTTTATCGCAAACGGTCGAACTCGCCAAACACCGAGCCAATGCCGTAATGTCGCATATGCGAACTCCGGGTGGCTTGCTTTCAGTGCGCGCCGCGGTTCATGAAGTCGATGCGATCCTGAAGTCCGCGGCATTACCAGCGTATGTCACTCACTTGAATTCATCGAGACAAACGGTCATTGCGGGCAGTCGTGAAGGAATTTCGAGCGCCAAGGCACTTTTGGATCGACAGGGACTCGCATCAATGTCGATCCCGGTTCCGGCTCCGTTTCACACTCCCCTTCTGGCTGATGCAGAAATTGCGTTTGAACGAATGTCGGCCAGTGTTTCGATGCGCCCTCCAGTTTGTGGATTCCTGTCAGCGACGAGCGTCCAGTATCTCGCAGAACCTTCGGGGATCCGCCAAAGCCTTGTGCGTCAGTTGACTCAGCCAGTGATGTATCTGCCGTCGATTCAGCGAATGCTTGGTGAAGGCTTCCGAGTGTTCCTCGAAGTCGGCCCCAATGATGTGCTGACTCGCATGAATCGCGACATTGTCGACTCCCAGGCTTTGTGTCTGAGTCTTGATGTGCCCGGACAGTCATACATCGAACGCATGGCAATGGTGAATGCTGTCGTGGAATGCGTGACCGGCAATACAATGAAGCCGCAGGTAAACAACTCAGGATCTCGATCGGTCGTCCCAACGCAACTAGTTGTGGCCGACAGTAATGCTCCTGCTGCCGTGGGTTCTTCAGGAGCAGTGATTGATGTCACCAAGTCGCGGCGAGGCGTCAGGAAACCTCCTCAGAAAGATGCGTCTGAAGTGGCATCGCAAGTAAGCCGGGCATCGCAATTCGATCAGCCTGTTCGTCAGCCCTTGACGCTGTCAGAAGCCGTCACTTCGACTGTTCCAATACAAGCTGCTGTTGCCACACCGGCATTCTCAGATGCGCAGTTGCGCGCCTTTGTTCGAGATCTTGTCATTGAGCTGACCGGTTATGCTCCGGAGATTATTGACTTCGAAGCAGACCTTGAAGCAGACCTTGGTGTGGACAGTATCAAAAAGGCACAGATTCTGGGAGAACTTGGCGAGTGGATGGGTCTGACGGTTCGACCTGAATCATTGCGACTCGACTCTGTCAGAACGCTGGATGACGCTGTTCGTGTCGCACAAAAACTTGCGGCTGAAAGCAAGCCTCAGCATGTGCCGACGGCGACCGTGTTTTCTCCTGCTCAGTCATCAGTTCAATCTGTGGAAGTTCATCCTGCTGTGCTTTCGGCTCCTGTGCGAACCAGCAGCAGCCTGCTTCCGTCCAGCGATCGGCTTGACGCACTGCTGATCGACTATGTCGTCGATCAGACGGGATACTCACGTGACATCGTGGATATTGATGCTGACCTGGAAGCCGACCTGGGACTGGATAGTATTAAGCTTGCGCAATTGATTGGTGAGATGCGTGAGCAGTTCAATCTGGAGTCACTGACACTGGAATCCATCGCGCAGGCCCGTTTCAGAACATTGCGTGGAATTCGTGAGTTTCTGATTACGCATGCAGGTGCATCCGAAGAGGGACCACAAGCTTCGGGCATTAAGTTGTTGGCTGCCACTCCTGCTGAGCCTCCTGTCATGAAGAGTGCTGATAACTCGTGGGGAAGTCGGCACGAATTTTCAACTCCGCCTGGTCAATCGCTCTCCTTGAATCCGGTAGCAGCAAGACCGCCTGGAGTGGCTTCTGTATCAGCGACTTCGCAGGTACGAGGCGTTGCGCCGGTCAGTGCGTTGTCTTCGGACTGGTCTCCATGGCTTGTTCCGGCAGACAGTCGGGGCAAGTCAACTGAGACCGCTCATTCAACAGGAACCCTGGTCGGTCAAAAGTATCAACCAGAAGTTCGCGCAGCCCTGCGATCAATGGTCTACGGGCAGAACGTTTCCGCTCAGGACAGAGCTTGGTCGGCTTCAGAAGCCGCCCATCTCCAGGGGATTGCTGAAGCTGCCGGTGTTTCAGACTCGTCAGTCCGACTGGCTGCATCGTTGGTTTTGGAGCAGGACCATGTGGCCAATCGTCTGACACGGATTCCTGTTGAGGAGCCTTTAAAGCGGCCTGCAACATCTGATCGCGACGACTCTCAGTCTGTTGCACCAAAAGAAAGCAGCGGGCAAAAAACAAATCGTTACACATTGCGAGTCGTTTCTGCACCTCGGCGGAAAGACATGCCACTGACTCCTGAGTTGAAAGGAGCCGTTCTTATCCTCGGTGCCAATACTCTGGCGGACGCGCTTGCGGATCGAGTGCAGCAGCTTGGGCAAAAGGTGTTTGTGCTCAATACTGATGGTCCGATCGAGCAGATCGAGAGAACACTTACTGAACTCTGGCAGCACACGCCGACGCCCCATTTGTTCCTGACAATGGCGTTCGACAATCGGTCGGCGCAAAGTCTTTTAGAGTCTGATTGGAAATCGCGTCGGTCTGCCGCATTGACTTCGCCATTCAGAATTTGTCAGCTCTGGATGCAAAAGACTATTGATGCCAACCGAATGGAAGATGCCAGCGTTGTCTCTGTGACCCAACTTGGAGGAGACTTCGGCTTCAGCGGGCGAAAGGTGCGCAGCATAGAGGCCGTTGGAGGGCTCGTGAAGGCGATGCTTATTGAATGCTGGATGCGAGGGTTTCGAACGACGCCCATGAAGGTAGTCGATGTGGCGTCCGGCATGAGCATGTCGGAGATTGCAGCGGGAGTTATGCAGGAGTTGGCCGTTCCTTCGTACGACATGGAGATTGCGTTCCGGTCATCAACAGTGACTCCTCAGGAGCCCGAACGACTGTCCGTTCAGGCGATTGCCGCCCCGTTGAAAGAAGCGGCGTTTGGCCATAAGAAACAAATAACGAGAGGTGGAACATGGATCGTTTCTGGAGGCGGGCGCGGAATCACCGCGGTGATCGCTACGACCCTCGCGAAGAAATATGACCTACGGCTCCACATGCTGGGGACGGCCCCTGCCCCTCAGTTAAGTGAGGAGTTTGTGCAGATGGTCGCGTCTGATCGTGGAGGCGTGCGTCGCAGCATTATGCAGGAAGCGTCTTCTCGTGGAGAGAATCCTGTTGAAGCGTGGCGGAATACAGAAAAGGCGATTGAGATTGACGCCACGCTGCGTGAATGTCGCCGTCAGAATGTTGAAGCCACGTACCACTGTTGCGACGTTTCGGATTTCTCGGATGTAGAACTTACTGTTCGACGAGTTCGGGAGCAGTTCGGACCGTTGAGAGGCGTGATTCATGGAGCAGGAGCTGGTCAGGACGCTCGGTTCGATCGAAAGCGTCCCGACAAAGTTGAGAAGTGTTTGCAGGCGAAGATTGACGGGTCGCTCGCACTGATGCAGGCAACGCAGGCTGATCCGCTGGAGTGTTTTGTAGCCTTTGGATCGATCAGCGGTCGCTTTGGTGCCAATGGTCACACGGACTATTCTCTGGCCAACGATATGATGGCAAAGATCGTCGATCGTTACAGAAGCGAACGTCCCGAAGTTCGCAGCTTTACCTTTCACTGGCATGCCTGGGGTGATATTGGCATGGCCACGAAGCCCGAAGCAAAGTTGGCACTTGAAATGATCGACATGGAGTTCATGCCGGCTCGGGAGGGCATTGAGCACTTCATGCAGGAAGTCGAATTCGGCGGCAGCGAAGCAGAAGTCCTGATCACTGATGAAAGTTACTTCCGAAAGTTCTTTCCCGCGGAGCGATTGTCGCTCACCGGAGATGCTGGTCTGGCGTTGCCGGTGCCGCTCATTCCGACGAGCTTCACTGAACATGCGGGTGGAGTGTGTTCGAGTGTTGTCACCCTGAATCCAGTCACCGATCGATTTCTGTCGCAGCATCGAGTTCAGGGGCGTCCTACCCTGCCGTTCGTAGTCGCCCTTGAGCTGATGGCAGAAGCTGTTCGAGTAAGAACGGGCGGTTCAAGTCCCGGCGTATGTATTGAAGCACGTGCGTTGCAGGCCATCAGGTTCTCCACGGATGATCCGCTGGCAGTTACTGTGCAAACACGTCCGGCAGAAGATGGAACTATCGAATGTCGATTGCTCGCAGATGTGCGTCGACGTGATGGCCGAATGGTCGAGGAAGATCGAGAGTTCTTCCGGGCGATATTTGATATCAGCCGCGGCTTTCAGCAAATTCCTGAGAATGCAGCATTTCAGCGTCCGCATGATCCTGCCTGGAAGCGAATAGAATATGTTGACCCTGATGGGCTGATTTATCATGGCCCGGAACTTCAGGAGTTGCGAGAAATCGCAGATGACGGGCAGACCATTTTTGGTCGAATTGCCTCCTCAGCGCCAGTGCAGTTGTTTGGTGGATCTCGTGCCCGCGGGTTTACAGTCCCTTGTTCCACGATGGATGCGTGTCTGTACGCAGTTGGATACGCCGCGTGGCATCGTCACCAGAAGCCAAGTCTTCCAGTGCGATTTGACCAGATTGAGTTCGGTCGTTTGCCTGATCCTGGCGAGCCATGTCTCGTTCGAATCCAGCAGACTAATCTTTCGGATTCCGGGGCCGTCTGGAACTTCCAGTTGCAGGGGCATAACGGCGATCGATTATTGACCGTAACTGGTTATCGAATCGGCTGGCTGAAAACTAGTTGACCTCTATTCCATGTACCAAACAACCGTTTCATTTCAGGCGCCGTTGACTCCACAGGACTATTGTTCGGAGGCGGCGTTAGCGCGGGAGAATCAGTACGTTTTCGAAGCGACCTGGCAACTGGTCGGACTTGTCTCTTCGATCAACAAGCCTGGCCAATATCTGGCTGCGGAAGTCGGCAGAATCCCGGTCGTGGTACGCAACTTCGAGGGAGAACTGTCTGCGTTATTGAATGTTTGCGCTCACCGACACTGCACTCTTGTTTCCGCAGCGGCTGGCCAGAGCGAAAAACTGAAGTGTCCGTATCATGGCTGGGAGTACGGAGCTGATGGTCGCACCAGAAAGATCCCTGCAGCGAAGAATTTCCCCAATTTTGATCGTGACCGCTTTCGTTTGAAGAAATTCTCCCTTGAACAATGCGGCGATCTTCTGTTTGTGCGAATCGCACCCGAGGGCCCCTCTCTGAAAGAATGGATGGGAGACCTGTTCGAGCGATTTGAAGAGTGGACCTCTTCAGCCGCGTGGAGGCCGATTGCTCATCTAAACGTTTCAGCCCCCTCCAACTGGAAGGTGCCAGTGGAAGTCTCTCTGGAAAGCTATCATATTCCAGAGGTTCATCCTCATTCATTCGGCGAAGATCCAGGCGAATCAGAAAGCCATCATTCGCTCTCGTCGTCTTCGACATCATTTTACACATCGTTTGTTGGTCCACGGGTTATTGACAGGTTCATGCGTTTCTACGAGCAGTTCCTGCTGAAGATCATGGGAGCCCCGTTTCTGGGGAAGTATCAACACCATCACGTGTTTCCAAATTTGCTTGTCTCACACACAGACTCGCTGACTTTGTTCCAGGTGGTACGGCCGACAGGCAGTACAACCGCGTCAAGTAATGTTTGGCAATACGGTCGGCAGTCATTGAGGAAAAATCCATTTTCGCGGCTGACTGCAGCAATGTGGGCAAGAGTCACGGCCTGGCTGTCTCATCAGGTCCTGAAAGAGGATCTTCAGATCTTCCAGCATGTTCAGCGTGGTGAGCAAGTCGCGACCGATCATTCGTTATTTGGTCGTTGTGAGGAACGTCTCTATGCCTTTCAGAAGTTCCTGACAGAACTGATCCGGACAGGCGAAAGCATAAGGACTTCATGCAACACTGCGGGCGCTGAATCACAACCCGAGCATTTCATCGATACGCCGATTTCGGAGCAGAAATAATGTTTGATCTCAATGGGAAAGTGGCACTGGTTTCCGGGGCGTCTCGGGGTATTGGCCGTGCATGTGCAGAGGCTCTCGCGGCTTGCGGGGCCTCAGTGATTGTCAATTTCCTGAACTCTGCTGAAGGAGCGAAGGAAGTGGTCAATTCAATCCAGAGTTGTGGTGGTCAGGCGATCGCTGTGAGGGCTGACGTTTCGGAACGAGACGATGTTCAGGCCATGATGGACGTTATCGATGAGCACTTTGGCAAGCTGGACATCATTGTCAGCAATGCCGCTGCAGGAGGTTTCCGACCACTGACACAGGCCACCCCAGCGAGTTTCGATTCGATTATGAGAATGAATACAGCCCCTCTGCTTTGGCTGACGCAGGCCGCCTTGCCATTGTTTCAGTCGTCGGAAGGAATCTCGCGTGTTATTGCCATCTCAAGCCATGGGTCTATCCGAGGGATCGCGAACTATGGGCTAATTGGGACATCCAAGGCAGCGTTGGAAAGTCTTGTTCGACATTTGGCGTTTGAGCTTGGGCGTTCGGGCGTTAACGTTAACGCGATAATGCCGGGCATCGTGGCCACTGATGCGATCAAAACTTTGCCCGGATCGGAAGGGATGTTGAAATCCGTTCAGGAGCAGATTCTTGTTCGAGATCGCATGTTGACACCAGCCGACGTCGCAGGGGCCGTGCTTTTCCTGGCCAGTCGCTTCAGTGATTTGGTTCAGGGGCAGGTGATTGTGGTTGATGGCGGGATTAGTATTCGGGTTTGAAATCGTTGCCGCGGAACGTCTCTTTCTGAGCCAGGGTGCCTTTAAACCGTGGGGTTGCCGCAGTCTTGTAAAAGGTATTGGAGTTTCCGGTCTATGTATTCAGCGCAGACATCCGAAGCTATGCCCAACAGCGAAGTCTCTGCTGCGAGCGTGGAGGAACGACTCGGGATTTTTCCTCTTCCGTTGACTCCACTGGAGCGATTTCTGGTTCGCTGTGACACACGGCAGTCTTCAATGGTGATGAGGGTTGTTCTGCGTTTTACAGGTGATTATCAAGCGGGAATTCTGATTGAGACTCTGCGAAGGGCTATGCAGCGTCATCCATTCCTGAGTTGTCGGCTTTCTGGCCATCGATTTCGCCCGCATTGGGTTGCCGGAACGCCGGAAAAAATTCTTGCACAGAATGTTACGGGATCAGTGTTCGCAGCAGACAGCGGTCCTTTCGGAAAGCACATAGACCTCACGCAATCCGGTGGATTACACATCGAGATACGTTTCATGGATGACGGCGTTAAGGTCATCATGGACGCCCATCATGCTATTACCGATGGAAACGGACTTCGGCAGGTCATTACCGACTGGCTTCACCTTTATCACAGTGAAATCAACGGATTGCTTCCAAGACTGCCGGTTATTGATCCTGATCGATTGCAGCATCGCGACAGGTTTCCGCAGCCGGCGGCTGTCGCGCCCATTACCCTCAGAGAAGCTGTTCGGAATTTTCTTTGTACAGTCAAGGGGCGTACGGCCCGGTGGGTTTCGGGGCGTCTGCCTGAATTACAGAAGCGTTCAACGGTACACGGTTATTTTGTCGAACATATTCTCAGTGCTTCGGAGGTGGAGCAGGTTCAGCAACGATTGTCCGCATGGAAGATCACACTGAATGATCTCATGATTGCTGCGTGCATGAGCACTTTTGTCAAATTAGTCCCGGGAGGATCTCTGAACGACCGAGTCACTATTTTGAATCCCACGGACCTTCGCTTGCCCTCCGATCGTTCATTGCCAGCCACAAATCGATTTGGCTTTGCATTCATTCGTCGAAATCGGTCCGACTGTCATGATACGGCCGGAATGCTGAAGGGGATTCATGATGAGATGATTTACGTTCGTAATGGCTATATAGGAGCGGAGTTCATCAAAGGTCTCAGAACTGCTTTAAAGATCCCGGGGGGAATGGATTTCATTCGTCGCCTTGGACTTTTCATTCCCACACTCCAGTGGACATGCCTCGGTGACGTAACCCGTGGAGCGAGGCGACTGATGACGTGGAAAGACGGTGTGTTGCACTCCGGTGGACTGCGACTTGAATTCGCGACCGCCTACGCGCCATTTGCGGAAAAGGTACCACTGAGTATTGCAACGTGCGAAGCTGGCCAGCGAATCACTCTGACATTGCGTTCCTCGGCAGCGTTCATCACACCCGAGCAGACTGGGGAATTTCTGCGGATGCTCGTCAATCAGATTTGTTCACTGGACTTACCGAACGATAAATCTTGACGCGTCATGTGCGGGCAGAGCTTTTTAGCGATATGCGGCAGGTAAAACACGGCGAATCGGCATAGAAAAGCCATTCTCAGATTCATTAGAGATTGCGTTGACGGGCCTCTTGTTCGTCGGCGACTTCCGATGAGTAAGAGCGACCAGGGGCAGTCGCATCCCGTGGAAGCAGCGAATGCATATCGGCGTGTAGAAGATCTCCGCGGTGAGTATATCGCGTCTTGCATTTACTATTAAAAGATCAGTTACCCGGATACTGACTTCGATAATGATGCAGGAAGATCCCTGATGAAACAGCCACATTCAACGAGTCTGTGCCGTTCAGCATAGGGATGGTCAGCTTTGCTGAAGTTGCCATCTGAACCTCAGCGGAAACACCATCGTATTCATTGCCCATGATCAGAATCGTGCGCTCCGGAAACTGATAGGCGGACAGTGACTGGGCTTTCGAGTCAAGGATCGTTGAGCAGATCTGAAAGTCGTGACGTTCTCTGAGATCATGGAGACTTGCAGGAAGGTCAACCTGTTCGAGCACGGGAAGAAACAAAACGTTGCCCATGGAGACTCGCAGTACCCGGCGCGAGAATGCATCTGCGGAGCCCTTGCTGAACATGACGGCTGAGGCACCAAAGGCCGAAGCGATACGAACGAGAGCACCGACGTTCTCCGGATCCACAATCCTGTCTCCTGCCAGAATCAGTGCGGGGCCTGCTGGTGGCAGCCACGTTTCCGGAGGCGGCGACTGGCGTCGAACCACACTGGCCATGACTCCGCAATGAAAGTTGAATCCCACCAGCGAGTCGGCAAGTTCAGACTTCAGGCGATACACTGGAACATCAAGCGGAAGCCGATCCTCGAATGATGCAAATTTGCTGTCACTGATCAGCACACTGCGTACTTCAAACCCGCTGCGCAGCACGCGGTCGACAACCGTTGGACCCTCGGCAATAAAAAGGCCGTTGTCGCGTTGGAGGTTTTGCGTCTTCAGGCTTCGGAATGCGTCAAGACGGGAGTCTTCCAGCGAATCAATTCTTACGTGTGGCATAGGCTGGGATTCTGAGAGCCGATCCTGAACTCGGCAAGTCGCTGCTTTTAGAGTTTCTCAAATCGCAACATGAGCAGATCGGTGCGTGGTGCGTGGCAGTCTGTGGTGGATTTGCGTGCTTGGCGTGTTTTGGGTGAATGGGTTTTGCGGGTGGTTTTTTAAGTCTGGGAGGGTCGTCAACTCAAGCTGTCGCGTAAAAACGCGGAGTTTGACAAGCTCCTCAATGATCGAGAGGCGTGGCAAGGATCGATTTGGGAAGACTTGAGGTTTACGGATTTTCAATGTTTTTTTAAAGTCTCGAAGTCTTGAACAGGATTCTCAATCAAGGAGACAACAACGTCAGGATTTGCGTTGTTGAGGTCACCGTGATCGTTTGAAATGGATTTCATCGATGAAGGCTCAGGCAATGGATTTTGCAGGCAGTCTGCTGATGCTGGCTGATGAGGGAGCGGCTGTCTCTCCGCAGAATGCTGATTTTCTTGCATCAACCTGGGAAAAGGTGAAGCAGAACCTGAGCACCGAAGCCGTTCTGAATATTCTTCGAACACATGGGCCGAGTGTCCTGCAGGCACTGGCGGTGTTTGTTTTCGGGCGAATGCTGGCGAGGGTCACCTCGGCGATGATCGTCAAGGCGTGTCGCAAAGCTCGCATTGATGAAACGCTTGGCCGCTTTCTGGGAAACCTGGTCTACAGCATGATGCTGACGGCCGTTGGGATTGCTGCACTGGGATGTCTGGGAGTTGATACAACATCGCTCAGCGCGGTTTTGGCCGCAGCAGGATTTGCCATTGGCATGGCGTTGCAGGGATCGCTCGGGAATATCGCCTCAGGTGTGATGCTGGTCTTTCTCAAGCCGTTCCGGGTGGGAGATGTGATCGACATAGGCGGATTGATAGGCAGTGTTGTAGAAGTCCAGATTTTCAACACGATCCTGCTCACCCCCGACAACGTCAGGATTATTCTTCCAAACTCGACCATCACAGGCGGCACGATACGCAACCTGTCTGCAGAGCCTTTACGGCGAGTAGATCTGGTTATCGGGTGCAGTTACAACGATGACCTGAAGGCTGTGCGACGATTCCTCGAAGGACTTGTTGCGTCTGACCCTCGTGTCCTGAGAAATCCGGAGCCAGTCATTGCAGTTTCCGAGCTGGCCGAGAGCAGCGTCAATTTTGTTGTTCGGCCTTGGGTTGCCAGCGCTGATTACCATCCAGTCAAGTTTGATTTAACCGAACGAATCAAGCTTGGTTTCGACGAACGTGGTTTCACAATACCGTTTCCATCGCGAGATGTTTTCGTGCATCATCTTGGTAACGAGCTGACCATTTCAGAAGTTGGAGTAGCAGCCGCTGCTGCAGCCGCTTAGCCGGACTCAAGACCTGCCGCCTTTCTGCGATTAATCGAAGTCGCTTAAAAGGGCGACACTGCGGCGGTTTGACGACGTCACGACTGTCATTTTTTTGTCGCCATCTTTGATCGTACGAAGCTGATTTTGTTGCAAGAAATTGACAGTGATGTTCTCTCGAAAACTCGTCTTGAGTCAAATTGCCAAAATGTGCGATGCTACGAAACCTTTCCGAATCTCATTCTGTTCTTATCCTTTCTGAATTCACGTTTCATCCTTCGACGCAACGCCGGATTCTCCGAAGGTTGCTCTCCTGCCTGCATCAAATTCCCGTCTCCGTCCGCTGCCGCATGGTTGCGGTCGTCTCAATCTGAGTCTCTGACATGCCGAATTCGCAAACGCTGATCCAGCGAATCCGACGCCTCTTCCGCGAGTGGCATTGTTCGAGCATTCTTGTTGCCGCCACGCTTTCGGCCACCTTCGCTGTCGGTACTGCGATGACGTTTGCACAGCAGGAAGCGGAATCAGAGGGAGTGACGGTCGCTGACATTCGCATTGAGGGAAATGAGACGATCCCGGAATCCGTGATTCTGCAGAAAATTCAATCCCAGCCGCAGCGACCGATTTCAGAACGGTTGATTCGCGAAGATAAACGCTCCTTGATGAGCACTCGCTGGTTTTTCAGTGTCACTGAGCGACTTGATGAAACTCCGGACGGGCTTATTCTGGTATTCACAGTTCATGAACGGCCAATTGTTCAGCGAGTGCAGTTCATCATCAATCGTGAACCGTCCGTCCTGAACAAAATGAATCTGTCTGCCGTCAAGGAGAAACACCTGAAGGCCTGGACTGGTCTCAAGGCTGGCAGTCCGTTTGACCACGTCGCTAATCAGGAAGCCGTTCGCCGTATTGAGCAGGAATATCACGACAAAGGTTACTACTTTGTCAAAGTCGAACTCGTGAAGGGCAGCAAGCCAGGAGAGCGTGAAGTCGTCTTCAGGATCAACGAAGGTCCCAAAGTTCAGGTCAAAGAACGAACTTTTGAGGGCAACAAATTCTGGAACGATGGCGATCTTCGCAAGAATCTGATTTCTAAAGAAGCGTTTCTGGTTTTTGGTGGGCTATACAATCCCGATACGCTTCCTTCAGATATTGAAGCCGTCAAACAGTATTATCGAGGCGTTGGTTACTTCGATGTGGAAGTGACCGGGGTACCGATGTTTTCTGAAGATAAGTCAGACGTCAATCTGCACTTCACAGTGAAAGAGGGACGACGATATACGGTGCGGGAGATCCGCTTTCAGGGCAACAGCATCATCGCCACCAATAAGCTGAAGGGTGAATCAAAGCTGAAGGCTGGCGAAAAATTTAATTCGTATCCGTTGTCCAAAGACGTCACCAGGATGCTCGGCTACTACGGCGAAATGGGACACTATTTTGCATCCGTGAATCCAGTGCCGCAGTTTACGGAGCAGGAAGGTGTGGTTGATCTTGTCTTCGAGATTGACGAAGACCGTCCACGGTATGTTCGCGATGTGAATGTGACCTATGATGGTGACTACCCACATACGAAGCAGACTGTTGTACTCGATCGAATTCAGGTTCAGCCTGGCGATATCGCGAATCCCAAGTTGATTCGTCGCGGTCGCTCACGTCTGAACGGCAGCGGATTGTTCGAACCCGGGATCGCGTTCGAAGTGACACCAGTCGAGCCGGAACAGTCAAGTTTTGCCCAGACTGCTGTTAGCCGTACCTGGCGAGGTCAGAGTCCTGCAAATGCTCCGGATGACTGGACTCAGCAGTTTGCCATTGAAACTCAACGCTCAGCTGTAGAGAGCACTGAAATTGGCTCCGAATGGAGCGAGGTTATTTTCGTTGATCCACTGCGCGATGAAATCGCCGCGGTCGAGAAAGAGTCATTTTCGGATGAAACTGTCAAACGCAAGCCTGCATCGACGGCTGGAATGACTAGTCACCGATCAGATGGGCAGCAGAATCCCGAGGCCCAGGGCACCGTTCATTCGCTTGATCGAGCTGTGTCAGATGGAAACATCGAATACGTTTCCTCACGACCCGGTCTCACGAGTCACCCTGCCTCATCCGAAACATCGACAGAGCAGCGGCTGAGTTCAGACTCTTCTCGTTCGCTGTTCACAAACGAAACGCCATCATCCTCGGTTGTGCAGCCGATGACTTCGCCAGTTGTGCCAGCCGTTGGGCACTCCTTTGGTCGGAAGAACAACACACCTGTTGAGGCAGAGCCTGCTGCACACAAGACTGCTCGACCAGTCTTTGAATCTGATCTGATGGGTTTCCGTTCAGCGGAGCCGGTCAGTTTGTTCTCAATGGAAGTTCCGACGTTTGTCGCGTCGCAGTGTATTCAGGAAACAGACGAACCGATCATTCGCGCGCAGAGCCCGGAGAGTTCTCAGCAAGCTCCTGTAGATCCCGCAACTCCCGGCTATCGAGATCCAATTCTTGAAGGCAGCCCGTATCGAAATCAGTTTCAGACAATTCCCCCCGGCTGGGTTGATATCAACGTGAACGCAGCCGAGGGTCGAACTGGTCGACTGATGTTCGGAGCTGGAGTTAACAGCGACGCCGGAGTTGTTGGTTCGTTCGTTTGGGACGAATCTAACTTCGACCTGTTTCGCCCGCCAACCAGTTTTGCGGACATTATCGAAGGCCGAGCTTGGCGCGGTGGTGGCCAGCGATTTCGCGCAGAAGCGGCTCCGGGTAATCAGGTCAGCCGTTATGCAATTAGTTGGACCGATCCTTACTTCATGTATACTGATTACAGTTTCGGTGTTAGCGGATTCTACTTCAATCGCTACTACCCGGACTGGCGTGAAGATCGTGTGGGTGGTCGCGTCTCGTTGGGACGTCAGTGGACTCCTGAATGGTCCAGCGGCCTGGCCCTGCGACTGGAAGAAGTCGAGATGAGAAATCCGACAGTTCCTACGCCGGCAGTCATTGCCAAAGATCTGGGCTCAAACTTTCTCTCCACCGTTCGCGGAAACCTTACGCACGATACTCGCGATCAATCCGTTATGCCAAGTGAAGGTCACTATGCTGACATCGCTTACGAGCAGGCATTCAACGAGTTTACCTATCCGAGAGCAGAAGCCGAATTTCGTCAGTACTTCACCCTGTATAACCGCCCCGATGGTAGTGGTCGCCAGGTGTTGACTGTTGCAGGGAATATTGGCTGGAGTGGTGATGATACTCCGGTGTTCGAACGATATTTTGCGGGCGGTTTTCAGTCCTTTCGAGGTTTCTCGTATCGCGGTGTAACGCCTCGAGTGGGCAATGTCGGGGTCGGTGGCACGTTTCAGGCGCTGGGTACGGTCGAATATCGCGTTCCGGTTACGGCCGACGACATGATCAATGTCGTAGCGTTTACGGACTTTGGAACCGTCGAACAGGAAGTGACTCTGGACAATTTCCGAGCGACTGCGGGTTTTGGTGTGCGAGTCGTAATCCCCGCGATGGGGCCTGTGCCGCTCGCGTTCGACTTTGCGTTCCCGATCAAGAGTCAGGCCTACGACGACGAGCGAGTCTTCAGCTTTTACGTGGGCATCAACCGGTAAACCTGCCATCAGAAGCGTGATTGATGCACCGTACGCCACGTGGCTCCGTGGGCGAGAACTTCTTTGCTGTTGATCCTACATCGCTGGCGAAGGATTCTGTACACTCCGCCGCATGATTGTTGAAGGCATCGTCACCAGCATTGATTCCACGGGTTCTCTGAATGTCGCGCCGATGGGGCCGATCATCGCAGGAGACTTCGACAGTCTCCTCCTGCGCCCGTTTCAGCCATCGACTACGTTCAATAATCTTTCGACGACACGTTGCGGTGTTTTCCATGTTGTGGATCAGATCGATGTGATTGCCAGGGCTGCAATCGGTCGCCTTGAAACCAATCCCGATGTTGTGAGAGCATCGGTCATCGATGGTTATGTCCTGAAAGATTGCTGTCGCTGGTTTGAATTCACGGTCGACGAAGTCGATGCCTCTGATGCTCGCAGTCGAATGCCATCAACGATTGTCCATCGAGGCGAACGCAGACCGTTTTTTGGATTCAATCGAGCTCGTCACGCGGTATTGGAAGCCGCCATCCTTGCAACTCGCCTGCATATTCTGTCTCGTGAAGATGTTCTGTCGGCATTGATCCCGATGCGATCGGCTGTTGAAAAAACAGGAGGGCTGCAGGAACTGTCAGCATTCGCGATGCTGGACGAATTCATCAGTGGCCACGAACAAGGCTCTGCATGATGAACGTAGAAGTAATAACCGGATCTCGACTGCACTTCGGATTGATCTGCGGAACTCCGCAGACGGGTTGGCGATTTGGTGGCGTTGGAGTCATGCTGCAACAGCCGTCCTGGCGAATCGCGATCAGGAACACTACGGCTGCCGTTGATCAGATCTCAGCATCTTCGGAGACGACATGTCGTGTTGCTGAGTTCTTGCAGAAGATTCGTCATACGCTGTCGCTACCGGCTGTTGAGCTGTCCGTGAAATCTGAAGTTCCGTTTCACACGGGGCTCGGCGGCGGTACTCAGCTTGGCCTTGCGATTGCTGCGGCCGCAGAACTTCTGGCTAATCGTCGAGCGGTCCATGACCCTTATCGGCTGGCAGATCTTGCTCAACGTGCGGAGAGATCTGCGATTGGGACTGTTGGATTCCGTGATGGTGGTTTTTTGATTGATCATGGACTACCCGATACCGACTCGCAGCCAAGAAAAGTTGAGCGAATTGCGATGCCAGAAGCGTGGCGATTTGTCTTGATTCGGCCATCGAACGCTCAGGGGCTTTGTGGGGATCGAGAACGCTCGTTTTTCAATCAACGAACCACCATGTCTGAACCGTTGGTGGAGTCGTTGGTAAGCCGAATCAATGATTGTCTTGTGCCGGCGATCCGAAACGAGGAGTTCGAAAGATTCTCCATCAGCATTGAAGAGTATGGTGATGCTGTTGGGCGATTTTATGCATCTGAACAAGGCGACATCTTTGCTCATCCCGTGATTAGAAGACTCGTCGCCATGTTGCGTGCGGCAGGGATTCATGGAGCTGCTCAGTCATCATGGGGGCCGGGCATCAGCATCCCTGCCTCATCGACAGAGCATGCTCAAGCGATCGCCGATCGTGTTCCCATAGAACTCGACGGCACAAAACTCCGGGTTGACATCGCTGAACCACTCAATACCGGAGCCTCACAGCATTCAGGAAGTCCGGAAGTTATTGATGGGCAACGATTTGCGTAATGTGAGTTCTGCTCCGTTGGGCCAAGGCTGCTCCTCGAATCAGTTCGACATCCCTGAGCAACGTGCAGGCAAGCGGATCTGAGGCAGATCAGCCTACTGTAGTCCGACCTGTCCTCATGTCGGGGCCGTATCGTCTTTGCCCTCTTTTGGGTCTGTTCGGGTGTATTACGCAGCGTAAAGTCGGTACGCTGTCGCTCCCTGACATATTGAGACGTCCACCTGCATTCTGCCCTTTCCCACAGAGGCCATTGCATGAGTTCTTCGAATTCGGGCCGTCACGCCCTGCTCCGTGCGATGCGAGAACTCTGCTTCGAAAGGTCGCTGCGCCTTCCACGTCGCCTGCGTCGCAGAGGTTATGCGGTGGAGCCACTGGAACTCCGCACGCTGCTCAGTGCAGTCACACCGGATTCATTTACGTTGGTGGAGTCTGGTACTCCCGGCCAGTTAGGTGTTCTGCATGAGCGAGACTGGGATGCCGATGCAGCTCCTGAATGGCTGGCGACGTTTGGTCAACAGCGAGTCACCCAGACAGCAGGCATCAATCAGAAACTCATCGCCGACGATTTCGTAGCGGTGGATGTTAACAAAACCTATGGCCTTTCCGGCTGGGCTCGGTCGGGTGACAACTTTGGCATGCGGTTCAATCCTCTGAACCAGCAATCCTTCGGATTTGAAGAATACGACTCTGACTATCTGCGAATTGAGCCGCAACATGTGCTGAAGTACGACTCAGCCGCAGACACAACTCTGGCAGCCTCACTGAATCCGGGTGACACGCAGATCGTTCTCAACAACATCACCGGCTGGAGCACTTCATCCAACGCAGCGACTCGAGCGTTGGCATGGTACGGCTACCGCAACAAAGCTGGAACGCAATACGCCAACTACACGTACACTCGCAATGTGGCAACTGGCGATGCTGCAGGTTTGTGGAGCCCCGGCGGAGTCAACATTTTAACTCGCACGATTTCCTTGAATGCCCCTTGGTCTGGTCCGGCTCTTGCGGCAGGCACTGCTGTGCGGAATGCGACAGCGGCTGGTGCAGATCATTCATCGATTGTACTGAATCGGTCGGCCGTGGCTGGTGATTTCACTTCGTCCGAACACGTGGCGATCATCGGTGGCGGAACGGCAGCGAACGGTGCTTATGCTGCGACGCAGTTTGCACCGGGGACAGCTTTTGTGCGAGCTGTCATCGTGACAAATCAGCATGGTCAAACGGATAACTTTGTCACGTGGCAGGACGTACGACTTCTGGAACTTCCAGCGTTGTCGACGGTGCAGGATGTTCGCCAGCCGGTCATTGATATGTCCGTTGATCTGCCCGGCAATCAGACTATGCGGTTGCCGTTGTATTCGACGGGAGATACTGCGTTTCACATTGGTACGCAGGCTCACATTCAGGTGTCGCCGACACAACGATATAACCTGTCGATCGATTCGCTCGACATGACGGAAGAGGATCTGAACCCCGTTGGTTTTTACTCGTACGATGCCGATGGTAAGCTGATTCATTCTCTGCATGTGACGCGGCATTCGACGGCCGTGGATACTCGTCTGGCACGAGCCGTCCAGCCGGGCGACACCGCGATCTACATCAACGACGCCACTGGCTGGAGTCACGCTTTCGGTAGCACGGCAGAAAGTCGTTCGTTTGCCTGGTACGGCTACCGCGACAGCAGCGGGACTCCATACGCTGACTACACTTACACTCGCAACGTCGCGTTCAATTTTCTCGACGGTCTTTGGAATGTTGGCGGCATCACTTTTGATGCTGGAGTCGGTGCTTGGAAGATAACGCTGCGCTCAAGCTGGTCCGGCCCCGCAATCCCCAATGGCACCGCGGTGAGAAATGCAACGGGGCATGACCTTGTGCAGCCTTTGACGATTTCAACCGGCCGGTTTCTCGGATGGTTTGAACAGGATGACTGGAGTTGGGTTCCATACACGGAAAAGTTGGGCGGCGGTGTTTGGCAGAACGGAGTTTCAGTCGAAACGGCATTTCGTCCGGGAACCAAGTTCATTCAGCCGACAATCAAGGCTGTTGTTCCCGGCAAGTTTTCTGTTAAGTTTGGCCCGGTCAACGATCAGGGACTCGAGCAGGATTCTCGATTAGTTCTGTTTGATGACCAGAGCTACGTCCGTCTGAACCGGTCTCGGCAGACTATCGAATCGAATCAGGTTGCCGTGTCTCCCGATGTGCCCGTGACGCTTTCTGTTACGGCGGCGATTGGCACGACGATGAATTCGGGACAGATGTCTGCGGAAACTCATTCGATCGGCTACGTTTCGTACGACGCCGACGGTCTGAAAATTGAACCGCATCATGTGCAGCGATACTCCCCAGCAACGGACACGACATTGGCGGCATCGTTGCGGCCAGGTGACACAGAGATAAGACTCACCGATGCGACCGGCTGGAGTAACGTCGACGTCGCCGGAACTCGGGCATTCGCGTGGTTCGGCTATCGGGATTCTTCGGGTCGTCTCTACGAGGATTACACGTACACTCGCAACGTCGCCACCGACGTCGTCAACGGTCTATGGGATCTTGGCGGAATTTCCGGAAACGTGATTACTCTGCGTCAGCCGTGGGCGGGGCCGACAATCAATCAGGGAACCGCCGTCCGAAATGCGGTCGCGGGAGATGAACTGATTCCGGTGTTGCGGAACCAGTTGCGGCTCGAAAACCAGTGGACGAGTTATTCAGCCACGCTATCCGGGAGTTGGGTGAATGGAACCCGATCGTTGAGTTCGCTTCCGCCAGGTGTTGCGTCCATACGTTTTGCGATACGGGTGAATGAAAGCCACTTCACCGCCGACGACACAGTTCACATTCGAAACGCCACGATTAGTAAATCGACGGCAGCAACTGCTGCGCTTCAGGCCAACAACATCACTGTCGCAACTCTGAATGTGTTGGCGAACGACTCCGTCGGCACTGGTAATTTTTCCATCGTCGGAGTTAGCAGCCCGCGTTTCGGCACGACGCAGGTGATCGTTGGCGGTGCCGGAGGTGGCCGCGACGCCGTGCGTTATCAGTCAAATACCTGGTTTAGCGGCACAGATCAGTTTTTATACACACTGCGAAACAATGCCACGGGCGAGACGTGGTCCACATCGGCCACAGTGACCATTGCGGCCAGCAACCTGGCTCAGGATTCCGCCAGGAGCACGTCTCTCGCCAACCAAAGTGCTGCACCGTCGAATCACGACAGTCCTCCTGAGGGGACTCCACGGTCGGAGTTGTTCTGGACTCAGACTAGCATGTTCACGATCGAATCAGGGAGAACGCTGCACGCCAATGACAGTCCAGTGCCCTCGCTGACTGATTACATGGTGGATGCCGACAATGATGTGCTGGCTTATCAACTTGTTTCTGGTGTCAGCAACGGATTCCTGTCGTTAAACGCGAATGGGACGTTTGAATACACGTCTAATCCTGGATTCGCGGGCTGGGACTCGTTTGAGTATCTCGTGACGGATGGCGTCAATCACTGGACGCGACGAACTTCGGTCGACGTGAAGCGATCTGACGAACGCCTGCTTGGAAGGCGGATGTCCGATATTGCCTTGGCGTTCCATAACTTTCACGAAGTGTATAGCCGATTTGGAATTATCGGCGATTACGGCAATCGTGCGAAGTTTGATGCGGCTGGGAATCCTAAACTGAGCTGGCGGGTCTATCTGCTGCCCTACCTCGGCCATTCCGATCTGTTCGCAAAGTTCCGCCTTGATGAAGCCTGGGATAGTCCGAACAACCTGCCGTTATTGTCGCAGATGCCGGATGTTTATCGCACGCCGGGTGATAGTTCGTCATTGACGAATACACGATTTCAGACGATCAGTGACCTGCAGGATCTGGGGTCTCGAAAATATTTGTCTCAGATCGAAAACTATTCGTTCGCGAATCGCACCTTTGCGAGAATTAGTGGATTCGTCGACGGAACTTCGAACAGCATCCTGTTTCTCCAGACCGCGCCGGACGTTGCCGTTCCGTGGACGACGCCTGTAGATGTGGATCACGATCCAGTGAATCCCTACTCCCTCCTTGGAAATCTGCCGAACAATCGCTTCAACTTCGCGACCGCAGATGGAGCCGTACACTCGTTGTCGAAGGACGACGTGTCATCAGCAATGTTTAACAGCCTTGTGACCATCAACGGAGGGGAGATTGTTGATCCGCAGACGCTGGCGAGGTTCGATCAGGCAACCAATCCTGGCCCAATTCTCAAGCGAGCCACATGGCTGGGTTCTGCATCGAACAACGTGACGAACCTTCGAAACCGGCTCAAGCAATTTGGGCTGGCGATGCATAATTACTTAGATACCTATTCGCGTTTTCCGCTGCCCGAGAATCCCTCTTCGAATTTCGATGCAAATGGCAAGCCTTTCCTGAGCTGGCGAGTTCACCTTCTTCCGTACCTGGAACAAGGGGCCTTGTATCAGCAGTTCCGTCTCAATGAACCGTGGAACAGCGATCACAATCTGCCGTTGATGGCGAAGATGCCGGACATATTCCGAAGCAACGACGATACGTCCACAAGCACGACAACGAGATTTCAGGTGCTAACGGGGCCGTCCGCGCTGTTTGGCCGCGATCTGCTTCGCGGATTGAAACTGGGCCCGCACCCATACAGCCTCACTGACGGTTGGTCGAACACCGCGTTAATTGTGGAGACAGGCGCGAATGCTGCCGTACCGTGGACGGCTCCCGATGATGTGATTTTCGCCCCGTCAGACCCACTTGCGGCTCTGGGGAATCTTGACAACGGAGTGCTGCCTATGGTCTTGGCCGACGGCTCAACCATGTTGTTGGGCACAGACATGCTGTTACGGCAACTGAAATCGTTGGCCTCACGCGATGGCGGTGAGATCAACGATGGACATGGTTTGAGGAATCTGGAAGCAGCGCGATCAGGCGGATTCGTTTCTCCAGGGACAACGCTGAAGAACCAACTCAAGAGCATCGCTCTTGGAATGCATAACTACCATGACGTCTTCAATATGTTTCCCGTCGCGTTCGGAACAGATCGTTTTGGTGCTGATGGGAAGCCTGATTTGAGCTGGCGCGTGCATCTCTTGCCGTGGCTTGAAATGTCGCCCCTCTACGAGCAGTTTCATTTAGATGAATCCTGGGACAGTCCTCACAACATTCAACTCCTGCCAAAGATGCCACAAATCTTCCGGAGTCTTGGTGATGCTGCAGATTCATCGACTACGCGATTCCAGGTTTTTACTGGGACGGAAGCGTTGTTTGAAAATAAGGCGACCAGTACTCACCAAGGCCCAAAGTTACTGGGTCCCAATTATCGCGAGATGACCGATGGTACATCCAACACGATCCTTGTCGTAGAGGCTGACCAGAGTCGAGCTGTTCCATGGACGAAGTCGGACGATCTGGAGTTTGATCCGAACGACCCACTTGGAACAATGGGTTTCAGTGGTGACGAGACACTTACATTTGCTCTCGCGGATGGAAGCGTTCGAAGTCTGAATGCGGGTGAAGTGCAGTCGATTCTGAAGGCGTTGATTACACCCCGCGGCGGTGAAGAGTTCTCGCCGACAAGTCTTTCAGCACAAGGCACGATCCGTCCCGGCATCACGGTCGCTGGAGTCAGGGATGGTAGGCTGTTGATTTCTGAAGGTCAGCTTGGGGCGGTTCAGTTGGTGTTGGATAAGCCGGGGAATGTGACGCTGGATGTGGCATCGTCTGTGAATGGAGTGGTGCAGATCGACAAGACCACTTTGACATTCACCACCAGTAACTGGAATGTTCCTCAAGCCGTGACGCTGAAGGCGATTAATGACGATCTCATTGACGGAGCAGAATCGGTCGTGATGACTCTGTCCGTCAACGACGCCGCAACAATGACGAACGAGTTTGATGCTCTGCCCAACATTGTGATCCCGGTTTTCAATGTGAACGATGACGTCCCGAGAATTCTCACGGCGGGTGTTACCGGAGTCGTGCTGACGGAAGGCGGTGCAGCGGAAACGATCTCGGTATCGCTGTCCCATGCACCGCTGAGTAATTTGACGATTGCTGTGAATAACTCCAATCCGCAGCAATGGACGTCCAATGTGTCGAACATGGTGTTTACGCCATCGAACTGGAACGTGCCGCAAATCCTCACTCTGTTGGCATCGAACGACGCCGTTGTGGACGGTACCGTCAACGGGAACGTGCGTTTGTCTGTGTTCAACTCTGCGGATGTTGCCTTCCGAGGACTCCCGGAGCAACCCATCTCTGTTCAGATTAACGACAACGATGTGCCATCAATGCAAGTGACCATGACGGATGGCGAAACCGTCGTGTCCGAAGATGGGCTTACGGATACGCTCAATGTTCGACTGGCCGTTCAGCCTGCGAACGATGTTTATGTAACGATCGTTTCGCTGGTCAATCCGACGGTGCAGATTTCGAGTTCTGAGTTGCATTTCACTCCGTCCAACTGGAACGTCTCGCAAACAATCACTGTATCGGCGATCAACGAGTCTCTTACGACGTCAACCATTCTGGAGCTGCGAGCGGACTCTCGATCAGGTCCATATCAGGCGGCTGCTGCAGTTCAGACGAACATTCGGGTTCTGGACGATGAGTCTGCGCATCCCGTGTTTAGCAATGTGAATGATCCCATCATCGCAATTGAAGGCGGGCAGGCTGCCAGCATGAGCGTACGATTGTCGGTGGCTCCTATGGGGCCCATGCAGTTGAAGGTTCTTGCGGTGAAGCCTGATGAGCTGAACGTGCAGAACGGAGTGCTGCAGTTCGATGCAACCAACTGGAACCAGCCGCAGACGGTGACGATCATCGCCGTCGACGAAGAGATAGCCGACGGAACTCGAGATGAATACGTCCGCTTTGTCTGGGGACCGAATCTGTCCGCACCGTACCTTCGCCAGCCCGATTTTTCAGTTGGAATACAGACTATTGACAATGAAGTTGCAGTCATTGAAGTTGTCGAAACAGATGGTTCGACGGTGGTCACAGAATCGGGTGCGACAGACTCCTTTGGCGTGCGATTGAGTTCTCGTCCGAATGGTCCAGTCGAATTAACTGTGACGTCTCGCGATCTTACGGCTGTTACGGTGTCGCCATCGACGTTGCGGTTTACTCCGGAAAACTGGAATAGGCCACAGACGGTGACAGTTGTCGCATCGGATGATGTGCTGGGCGATGGCGTCCAATTGGCCTCCATTCGACTGGCGGTCAACCTGGCGTTCAGTTCCGGAGGCTATAATCATTCGCCGTTTGTCGATGTGAGCACAACCACACTCGACAACGAACTGGCGACGCTGATCCTGCAAGAGACCGGCGGGGCAACAATCGTGTCAGAGTCTGGCACTAACGATGTCGTACAGGTGAGATTGTCAGCGGTTCCTACAAGTGCCGTGACGGTCCAGGTCTCTGTTGATGATTCATCAGAGGTTGGGGCTTCGATATCGACACTGACCTTTACAGCATCTAACTGGAACATTACGCAGTCAGTCACTCTCACTGGCCTGGATGACGCGCTCGTGGACGGGCCTGTTATCTCGCAGCTTCGGTTTGCTTTTGCTGCTTCCAGTCCCGGCGCGTACGCCTCTGCATTGCCGAAGTCTGTGGCCGTCACGGCAAGCGACAATGAAATCGCGGGGCTTGTGATTGTCGAAAGTGGTGGTTCTACTCTGGTCAGTGAAGCTGGCAGCAGCGACACGATTACAGTGCGGCTTACTGCAAGGCCGGTTCAGAATGTAATCCTGACGATTCAATCGCTGGACACATCGGAGTTCACTGTTTCGCCGGTGACGCTGACCTTTACGCCTGTCAATTGGAACGCGCCCCAGACTGTGACGATAGTTGGTGTTGACGATTCGATTTTGGATGGTAGTCAGACGTCCGCTTTGCGGATCAGGGTTGATTCCGTGTCGCAGTTGCAGTTTCAGGGAATCACGACAAATGTTTTGGTGACGACTTCTGATGACGAACTTGCTGTGCCGTCAATTGTTGCTCCAGAATCTCTGATCAGCAGCCAGCGACCGACAATCGTGTGGACCCCTGTCGCGGGAGCTACCTCGTATCGTGTGATTGTGGTGAATCGCACCACTGGTGGAACCGTGATCGTCAACATGGTCATTGCCTCCAGCAGGATCCAGGTGTCGACGGATCCTGGAATTGGAGCGTTCTCGGTTCGCGTTCAGGCGATCAGCATCACCGGGCGCACAAGCGTTTGGAGTCAGGAACGTCAATTCCGCATCGACACCGCTCCGACGATGTCTCCGATACCTTTGTATGTAGATTCTCCGAAACCCACGTTCAAGTGGAGTCCTTTAGTTGGCGCGGTTTACTATGACCTTCAGGTTGACAGTGTTCTGGATATTCGGCCACAGATAATTCGAAGGACAACTCTCACTGGCACATCATTTGTCGCTCCAGCCAATCTTCGCCTCGGGTTGTACGAAGTGAAGATCCGCGCGATCGATGCTGGTGGCGTTCCTTCGAAATGGTCGTTACTTGCTTCCTTCTTTGTGACTACAGCTCCGACACCACTGAGCCCGCCTACGGCTACCTTTAGTGTCAGGCCGAGGTTTTCGTGGCGATCGGTTGATGGTGCCATCGCGTACGATCTGAAATATCAGAAGAGTTCAACCGGGCCGGTCACCGAAGTCAACGGTCTGCAAAGTACGACCTTTGTTCCACCAGCCGATTTGGTCAGCGGAGCATACCGCTGGTGGGTTCGCGCGCGGGGGATGTACGATGTTGTGGGTTCATGGTCTGCTTTGCAGGCATTCACGATTGGCGGCTCGCCAACGCTGATTCCCATCTCATCGCCATCGGGGCGAAATCCACGCATTGAATGGTCTCGAGTGGAAGGCGCCGTTCGTTATTTTCTGCGAGTCGACCGGATTGATGTGCCGCAGTCATACTACATTCGACAGGAGTCCCTAACAGCCACGACCTATTCGGTGCCCGTTTCTTTGAAGCCGGGGTTGTACCGGGTTTGGGTCAGGGCGATCAGCGGCAGCGGACAAGTCACTGGCTGGAGCAGATCGATCGACATTAAGGTTGTGAATGCAGAAGACGATCGTGAAGTCTCCGGCGATCAAAGGCGGAAGAATGCGAGCTTCCTGCCCAATGACATCCTGATTCCTGAGCTCGGCGCCGAGAGGACTCGAGTTTCTGCTGTAGCTTCTGAAGAAGTCATTGTGGTTCAATCTTCAAGCGACGTAAGCAGAGTCCGAAGGTCAGTAGATCTGCAAGGTGCTCGCGAAGTTGAGCCGATATTGGGGATCAATCAGGAGATAGTCCCTGATGCAGAAGTTCTGCAAAAGGTTACTCAAGCTGTGTTTGAGGCAGCTGATTGGTACAGCCTGCTATAAGCCCTCACATGCTCCCGCAAAGATTGACCTGCGATGCTGGATAGTGTTCTGCGGGCATGCGAATGAGGGGACACTTCGCCACAGTCGCACTACAATCCTTTTTCTGCCCATCCTGATTGTCGGCATTCTTCACCAGCCTCTGTCGGAAAAGATAACACGATGAATTTTCCCACGCAAAACGTCCTCAGGGTTTCTTTGCTCGTTATCGCGATCAGTCACGCAAACCGCGGTCTTGCCGATGAGGCTCGGATCGGTCTGTCGGAGTCAGAGAAACGTGGCGGCTGGCAAATGCTGTTCGATGGTAAATCGACCGAAGGATGGCGGAACTACAAGTCGGACAAGATTAGTGACGGTTGGGTTGTCAAAGACGGCCTGCTTGAACGCGTCGGCAAAGGCGCTGGCGATATCGTGACGACGGAACAATATGAAAACTTTGAATTGTCACTCGAGTACCGTATCTCAAAAGGTGGCAACAGTGGCATCATGTTTCATGTGACCGAGGATCAGGCGCAGCCGTGGCACAGCGGTCCAGAAGTTCAGATTCAGGACAACGTTGATGGACGAGATCCCCAGAAGGCTGGCTGGTTGTATCAACTTTACAAACCGGTGAAGCCCGAGTGGGCGACGATGTTTGAAAACCAGGTAGGCTTTAAAGGGACTGACGTCGATGATGCGACTCGTCCTGCTGGAGAATGGAATCATGTCTACCTTCGACTGTCTCCAAAGCAGTGTGAAGTCGCCGTTAATGGTGTCAGCTACTTCTATTTTCATAAAGGCGATGAGGAATGGAACAAGCGAGTTGCGGCCAGCAAGTTCGCCGCATTTCCTCAATTCGGAAAGGCAGGCAAAGGCCACATTTGTTTGCAGGATCACAATGATGCTGTCGCATTTCGTAATATCAAATTACGAGTTCTGTCCGCTGATGGTAGTGTGACGGATCCGGTTGATGGCCATCTGCCGTTAAAAGGTGTTGTTGCATTCCCTGAGTTGAAATGGGAAGGCTTTGAGGGGGCTGACGAAGACGGGCGGATCACAACTTTGCGACCGATGGTGCTGACTCATGCTGGTGACGGCAGCAATCGAAACTTCGTCGCAACACAACGGGGAACGATTTATGTGTTTCCCAATGATCCCAAAGCTCAGTTGGCAACTCTGTTTGCTGACCTGAGCGACAGAGTTCAGGACTGGCGAAAAGACAATGAAGAAGGGCTGATGGGATTTGCGTTTCATCCGAACTACAAGACAAACGGATATTTCTATGTCTACTACAGTTCGTCCACTGAACCTCGCATGTCGATCGTTTCCCGATTCAAAGTATCAGCAGACGATCCGAATCGTGCAGATCCCGCCAGTGAGCAGGTCGTGATGAAGATTCCTCAGCCGTTTGCAAACCACAACGGAGGCTCGATAGCATTTGGTCATGATGGTTATCTCTACATTGCTCTTGGTGATGGTGGTGGTCGAAACGATCCACTTGGACATGGCCAGAATCTGAAGACCTGGATGGGATCGATGCTGCGGATTGACGTCGATCATAAGCAGGATGGAAAGCACTATGCGATTCCGGCGGATAACCCGTTTCTGAGTCGTGAGGGGGCTCAACCAGAAATCTACGCGTATGGATTCCGTAACGTGTGGAGGATGAGCATCGATCGAAAGACCGGAGACATTTGGGCTGCAGACGTCGGTCAGGATTTCTGGGAAGAAGTGAATCTCGTTAAACGCGGCGGCAACTACGGATGGAGTATTCGTGAAGCCTCTTATCCGTTTAACAACAAGACCGTCGAAATTGCAGATCCGCTGGAGGCTCCCGTCTGGGAATATGATCACCAGATTGGCAAGTCCATTACCGGAGGCTTTGTCTACCGGGGGACTCGATTACCGGAACTTGAGGGAATGTATGTGTATGCAGACTTCATCAGTGGTCGGATTTGGGCCCTCAAATATGACGAGAGTCTTGGCAAAGTGACTCGCAACATGGGCATTGCCAGTACAGGATTCCCCGTCTTGTCGTTTGGTGAGGACGAGGCTGGTGAGGTGTACTACATGCTGGAGACGATCAACGGTCAGGGAATCTATAGGTTCGATCCTGCTCCGTAGATCAAATGGTGAGTACAGCTATCCCGTTCTGTGGAGCGCGACTTCACAGACGGGTCTTTTTGTCGTTTCGTAAGGGACACATCCACGCAATACGCGAAGATTTGAGGACCAGAGTCGGTCAAGTGTCCTGCAGATGTGGTCATCAATGCAGGTTCAGGAACCGCTGATGAGTTTGATCTCTTCAAAAAGCGACGATTTCAGTTTCTCAATTCGTTCTGGATCTTCCAGTTTACGCTGATGTTCATCCATCACGTAGAACACGTCGACAACCTGATCAATATTTGTGGCAATGCGGGCCAGATGGACCGTCAGGCCATGGTTGAACAGAGTGTGGGCCAGGGTGTAGAGCAACCCCTGAGTATCCGTTGCGAAAACGTCAACAACGGTGAATCGCTCTGAGCAGTCGTTGTCGATGCCGACTTTGGGCTCCTGTCTGACGATGACAGGATTTTTGCGATTGAATCGATAAAGACCGCTGCGGCGGAAAACACTTTCGATGGATTTTTTTGCTGTCAGCACATCGCCAATCGCAACGGCCACATCTTCAATCCGAGACTGAGGAACTCGTCCCGTGAAGTCATTGTCGGTCACTCGAAAGTAAGCGATCAAAACACCATTGGACGTCGTGCAGACCTGAGCGGCATGGATGTTCATTCGCAGGCCGGATAGGATTCCCGCGATGCAGTGAAAGCTCCCGTGCCCGAATCGGCCAGGTGCAAAGACTCGATAACTGACGGTTTCTGTTTCCGGGTCAAACTCGCCTTCGATCTTGACCTCAGCGTCGCTGAGCTGCTGAATCATGTCCAGATCGCGAGCGATGCGGTCGGGCTGTTCGGTCATCAAATAGAACGGGGGCAATGCATCCAATTGCTCGTCGGCCCATTTGCCCCAGGATTCGGGATCTGATTTGCTTCCGACAGGGACGATCGATCCGCGAACGGCCATTCGCACCATCTGCAGACGTTCTCGTTCCAGATGGTTGTAAGGCCGTCCGCTCAGAATCTGAATCGCACGGTTATAAAGATCGGCTAGCAATTCACCTTTCCAGTCAGACCAGACATCGGGACCTACCGCGCGAATATCGGCGACGGTGAGCACATAAAGCATTCGCAGAAGTTCCGGCGCTCCGACGAGTCGAGCAAAGTCGACCAGAACAGTGGCGTCAGTAATGTCTCGGCGGAAGGCGAGGTCCGGCATGATCAGGTGATAGCGAACGAGAAACATCAGCATGGACTTTTTATTCGCCGCCATCTGCAGTCGAACAGCAACGTCTTCGGCCAATGCTTCCCCGACGATGCTGTGATCACCTCCCCTGCCCTTGCCAACATCATGCATCAACATCGCCAGGTGTAAAGTGGCACGGTGTCGAACGCCCATGTAGGCCGATCCCACCGGTGATTCATCATGAGCGAAGGATGTCATTTCATCCATCGCTTTCAGCGTGTGTTCATCCACCGTAAAGCTGTGATACTGATTAAACTGCAGGAGGTTTCGGACTCCCGAGAACGGGGGAATCAGCCACTCCAGAATGCCGGTTTCGTACATCGCACGAAGAGTGTCCGGTAAACCATCAGCAAATCGCAAGACATCGCGAAATCGATTTGTCACTTCATGGCTGGGTTCTTCCGGAAGTCCGGTTGACAGTCGCCCGATCTCCTGACGCAGCTCAGGCGAAAGTTTACATCGGCTCTCCGCCATGGCGACAAAAACGTTCAGGATCTCAAGGGGATCCTGCAGACGAGGCAGATCCTGCTCCGGCACCTGCAACATGCCGTCAAAGATCAGAAAGCCCTGCGCCGATTTTTGCGGCATCAGGCGGTTTTTCAGCCGCATCAGCAGCGATGGCTTGCGAGGAACTTCCGCGACTCGCCGCGCGACTGCAGCGACTCGAGATGTATGTCCGAAGTATTCTGTCATGAACACTTCGACGGGCTTTGACAGATCGGTGGGCTGTACCGATCTGTTGGCCGCAAGTTGAAGTTGCAGCTCCCGAGTGAGCACATCCTGCTTCAGATTCGTCAGACCGTGGACATCCAGTCGGAGTGTGGTCAGGTATTCGTCGGACGTATGGAGTTCACTCAGTTCTTCGTCATTGATTTCACCCGATTTACGGAGTGCTTCCGGATTGGGATCTCCATGGCGAATGAAAGCGACCCAGCGCAGAAGGTGCAGATCTCGCAAGCCTCCCGGGGATCGCTTAATGTCAGGCTCCAACTGGTTGACTGAGTTTCCTCGAGCCGTCCATTCTTCCTTACGTGATGCGACCAGACTCAGGATCAATCGTTCCGAATTGTGGCTGAAGACCTTTGATCGCACCTGCTGTAAAGTTGTCTCAAGTAGCTTTTCGTTGCCGGCA
The DNA here is from genome assembly GCA_903921605.1 of uncultured Planctomycetaceae bacterium. The sequence continues at coordinate 144,522 of CAIXQV010000991.1, forward strand.
AGCAGACGAGTTTCAATCAGCGAGGTGGCGAACTGAACGTCTTCACCCGCGAACCGTACCACATCACTGGGTACTCGAATGCTGGAGCCAAGTTGGACGCCCGCATCCCAGCAGTCACGCACGATCGCTGCAAGGCAGGGTTTCACCGCATCCTGCTTCTTTGCGTCCATGATTAGCAGCAGGTCGACGTCTGAGAACGGCGCTGGGCGTCGCCTTCCATTTCCACCAACGGCAACAACGGCGTAACCGTCAGGAGTAACTCCGAAGGACTCTGTTTGCTGAGTCACGATTCCCCGGATGAACTCGTCAACCTGGTCGGATAACCAGTGGCAGCATGCAATCCCTGATTCTCCGGTTTCACGTCGGGACTTGACGCCAGCCCGCATCAAGGCCAAGGCGGCCCGCCGTTGCTGAAGCCGGTTGTTGATCGTCTGCAGGTTCGAAGTCGTCTGGGTCACTCGCGGCGGCCTGTTGCTGAATCCGTACGCCGGAGTGGTGAGAAGACTTCCGGCGAAGCTGGGATACTTGATGTCTCGGATTCTAGCAAAAGACGGCCCCTCGGTCTTCCGTCACGTGATTTCATGTCGAACGAGGATGAATTGCGAGAACCGGACATGGTGAATGTTCGATTATTTGCTCGGTTGTCGACCCCCGAAGTGCATCAAGAAACCCGTGTCTTCCCGAAGTTGCCATTACAATCAGGTCTGGTTTCTGGATCTCAGCCGTCTCAAGAATCGCATTAACCGGGGAGCCTGTCTGATTCGTCCAGGTCCAGCTGGCTTTGGGTTCGTTAATCAGGTGGACAGCCGGAGCTGACGCTTCATCACCAATGTACAGAAGCTGGATTTCGCATGAGTCTGAAGTTATCGCCTGGACAAGATCCGCTGCGGCGCGAGCGGCAACGGTTGGATGAGGTTCGTGGTCGACAGGAATCAGAATCCTTCGCAGCCGACTTTCTCCCGTGAGTTCATCAATAAAGCCACTCTTTCCAAAAGGAATAAATAACGTCGCTCCCTCAGTTCCGCTGTTGATGGTGCCTGCAACATTGGTGTGGATCCATCGATCCAGACCGTGCCGTTGGTGGGTAGCGAGAACGATCAGGTCTGCAGAATGGTTCTCCAGATAAGAGAGAACGCCGTGCGCGGGGCTGGAATCAGGAATGGACAACTTTCCAATATGAACCCCCAGCTTTTCCACATCTGTGCGCTCAGCGTCCGGAGGAAGCAGGTTCCATCGAGCCAATGTATCGCGCACTGATGGCTATCGATCCCAGTCAGGGTGTTTTCCTGCTCTGTCGACATGCAGGATTGTAAGAGCGCCCTTGATTGCACAGGCCAGCCGCAAAGCATGAACGAATGCAATCTCGCTGCCATGCGTGAAGTCGGTGGGATGCAGGATCCGTCGGAACGACTGTGGGGCAATCTGTGTCATGAGCAGTATTCCAAAAGTGTGTTGATCAGGAATACTTCTCACGAGGCAATTCACGTGCCGGATTGCTTTAGAGTTTGACAGGCACATTTCGGGACACGATGCACGACATTGTGGCGCTGCGATTCGCACATGCACGTGACGAACACGCACAGATCCTGTCACACAGACTCTTCGAAATCGTCTGCTCGTGGCGACTGAGTTCTCATTTCTTTGTTCGGTGCCGGTTGCTCCGCCGGTAACAAGGTGGGCAACTATTCTCGAACGATACGGCGACTCTTGAGTTCAAATCGAGGCAACTCGCCGGGGGCAACACTGCGGACATCAACCGCAAAGCCAAGTCGCTGCCGGAGTGCTGTTTTGACGGTTTCAATAAGTTGCACGCTTTGCTCGGCGACTTCCGTACAAGGCTCGACTGCAACGCACAGCTCCTGCATAGCGCGGACGGTTTTTAGTTCAATTCGAAATTCTGCGACGTCCGGAATCTCCCGGATGACCGCTTCGATGCTCGAAGGGAAAACATTATTTCCACGCACAATCACCATGTCATCAGATCGCCCAATAATTCCGCCGTCAAGCCATGTGAGCTGGCGGCCAAAGGGGTCTGGTGTTGTCGACGCTTTGACCAGATCGCGGGTTCTATAGCGGATCAGAGGACTGCCGACTCGACCGAGATTTGTGATGACGAGTTCGCCCACTTCGCCAGGCGCAACGGGGGTCAGAGTTTCGGGATTCAGAATCTCGGCGATGCATTCTGTTTCCAGCAGGTACAGACCACCGGGACGGTCTTCGCTCTCAACTCCCAGCGACCCGATTTCTGTCATACCCCAGTGATCGATCACTCTGGCTTCCCACGCTTCCTCAATTCTCGCTCGGGTCGCGGGGATTGCACCGCCGGGCTCGCCTGCGACGACCAGCATACGGACCGATGTTTCTTTCAGGTCGATTCCTTCCTGAGCAGCCACTTCCGCCATCCGCATCGCGTAGGTTGGTGTGCAGCAAACGACCGTCGCTTCGTTTTCAATCATGCATTGCAGGCGTACCGATGTGGACATTCCTCCGCCAGCGATACAGAAATTCCCGAATCGCCCTGCCCCTTCAAAGGCCGCCCAGAAGCCTATGAACGGACCGAAAGAGAACGGAAAGAACAGACGGTCCCACGACTGCAGTCCAGCCAGCGTATAAATCTGACGCCAGCATTCCATGAACCAATCCCAACTCTCCTGAGTATCCATCCAGCGAATGGGTCGGCCCGTCGTACCAGACGTCTGATGCAATCGGCGATATCGCGTTGAGGGAAATGTCAGATTTGCGCCGTAGGGCGGTTGTTCAGTCTGGCTTTCGACGATCTCCTGCTTATTGGTTAATGGGAGTTTCTGGAGATCATCGAGTGTTTTGATCGAAGCGACGTCGACGTCAGCGGCTTTGAACTTACTCGTCCAGAAGCGGTTACGCGGCACGATCGTTTGCAGCAGTTCTACAAGTCGCCGTGACTGTGTCTCCTGAATCTGTGCTCGGTCCTGCCAAATCGTTTCGAAGTCGACTGTCACGTGGATTGATGCCTGGTTGAAGAGCAGAAATACATTTTCATAGTCTGGCGGACAGCATAACACGACGAACACACGTCAGGAAACAGAAGACACCGTCTCGCGCGGCAGAACCATATATTTCGAGGTCTGAATATCGTGTTGGGGGACGCAATCCGGACTGCCGAGAATGGGAGTTGGGGATAGGCAAACAAAAAAAGCGAAAGTGAAACTTGATGTTCCACTTTCGCTCGACTGTCACCAGAGATGTTGGAGATGGTTGCTGTCATTCAATGAACAGCGATTTGCAAGGTTTCCGGCAATCCCTTACTGGGCTGCCGTGGCTGCGACCGCCTGCAGTCCCTTAGGAATCGCGATGAACGAGGTTGTCAGCTTGCCATCTTCGGAATTCCACAAGCGAATCTCTCCGTCGTAGCTTCCCGACGCAATCATCTTTTTGCCCACGCTGGCACTCAGGGTATAAACCCAGTCATTATGCCCGGCAAACTTTCGGATTTCTGCTCCGTCGGCAGCCTTGTTCTCATGCACGGCTCGATCTCCGCTGGCTGAGAGGATGATGTCGCCCGGAAGAATCTGAACGCGGAACACATCTCCACCAAATCCACCGATGGCTCGAACTTCTTTTGCATCGGCTGAATTCCAGACTCGCAGTCGCTTATCACCCCCGCCGCTGACAACTGTCGTACCATCGGCAAGGAATGCAGCGGTATAGACGGGTTCGCCGTGTCCTGGGAAGGTAATAACCGGGTTGCCGGTCGCTGCATCAAAGACTTTACAGGTCTTGTCACGGCTGCTGCTGACCAGGCGTTGCCCGTTTGGAGACCAGTTGATGTCCATAACCCAGTCAGCATGGTCTTCGATATGAGTCGTCTGTTCGCCAGTTGCTGCGTTGACCACGTAGATTGATCGATCTGCACCAGCACAGGCAATCTGCTGACCGTTGGGGCTGAAGCTGAGAGCAAAAACGGCGTCGCGCGAACGCACCAGGGTTCGCACCAAGGCTCCATCAGCCGCAGAGAACAGCTTGACTTCGCCCAGTTGGCCGGGAGTACCTGCAGCGACGGCCAGAGTTGTCCCATCGGCACTGAACTCAACGTCGTAAATTCGTTCGGCGACATTTGAGATGCGTCGAACCAGGGTCCCATCGACTGTATTCCAGACCAGCACCTCATGGTATCCCGAAGAGGCGAGCTGAGAGCCATCTGCATTAAACGCGACGGCCGTGACAGGAATCGCGACGCGATATTCGTTCGGCGGCAGTGGTTGAGATCTTTCAGGCATCACGTCAAACAAATCGGCTGTTACCGGAACGCCTGCGTCCAGTGGAGCACCAACATCAATCCAATGCTTAACGATCGCAATCTCTTCAGGTTTCAGAGGATCAGCATCTTTCGGCATTGATCCATCCTGAATCATTGTCAGCAGCAACGATTCAGCACTCTTGTGGGCAGTGAGGGCTGGTCCTGCTTCTCCGCCCTTGGTGAGTGCTGCAAAGGAATCAAGATTCAGTCGGCCACCCGGGCTTCGAGTGTTATGACAGGCGATGCACCGCTCTGCGATAATTGGAGCCACATGCCGAGAAAATGAAATGAAACGCCCAAGTGGTTCGAGAGCAGATTCTGCCTGCTTCCTGGCGATCAACGATTCACTATTGATGATCTGAAGTTCTGCGTTCAGTTTCTGAAGTGATGGCTCGAGTCCAGTCAATTGAGACTGAAGAGCTTTTTGCCATGCATCACCTTCGATCTTCTGAGTCTTCATTGCAGCGTCGCGGGAATTTGCAGCCGCCAATGCTTCAGTAGCGGCTGTGGCTGAGGTATTCAGAGGTGCGGCAGCAGCAACGGCAGCTGTATGCTCGGCTGTTTTCTTTTCCATTTCAGCTTTGGCAGCTACCAGCAACTTGCCCTGCTCATCGCGACGAGCCGTAACCTGAGCAACAAGAGCGTCAGTGTTTGCCTTCAGCGGTGCGAAGTCAGCGATGGCTTTTTCCAGCCCCTGAATTGCGGCTGTCGAATCAATGCCGGTGAGCTTTGCGGCTTCTCGCAGAGTTGCCAGAGACTTTTCCAATGACGCAACTGAATTCGCAAGTGTACCGACCGATGCTGTTGCTGCCTTAAGTCGTTCATCTTCCTGAGTCAGAGTTGTGTTGACGGTATCAACGGTTGTCTGAGCAGCCGTCAAGGCTGTCTGAGCATTGGCGACAGTCGTATTCGCGGCGTCTGCAGCGGTCTTTGTTTCTGCGATTTTTTTGTCCAGTTCCGGACGCTGAGTTGCGATTGCGGCAATCTGTTGTTCGGCATCAGTCGCCTTGCTTCGCCATTCGACTGAGGATTTTCGAAGTGTTGCAAGCTGAGTTTGAAGCTGCTTCTGAACTTCCAGGAGAGCTGTCAGTCTTGACGTAACCTTGTCAGCATTCTCCACAAGGACATCGGCCGCTTCGTGCTGTGGCAGCGCTGCCGTCATATCCGCGATCTGTTTCTCAATCGCTGCTGTTTGGTCCTGAAGTGACTTTGCTTCTGTTGCTTCGGCAGTCGCGCGAGCCTGTGCCTCCTGCAGTTGCTTTTGGATCTCCTGCGCACGCTGAGCGGCAACTGTGGCCGCACCCTGCTTGAGCGTAAATTGTTTTTCTGTTTCCTGCTTCTTCAGCCGCTGCTGCTCAATGTCCTGTCGGACTTTTGCAGCCCCGGAGAGTGGAGTTTCCTGAGCATTGACGGAAGAAACCGTGCTCGGAAAACAGAGCGAAACCCCAAGCAGGGTCGTGATGATCAGATGTCGGAAGGAAAAACGAGGCATGGAGAGTCCTCAGGTTGAAGCCGGGCGGGATGCCGTCGTTGCCGAAATGCAACATGACATTCAACATTAGGATTCAGGTTTCGACGTGCTGTGTCAAGCTCACCGGAATCGGCAAACTCCACCATGAAGGAAATCCGTAGTTCGGCTTAACCCCTGGAAACGGAATCTTCGGAACACCTGTACGGGGTCGTTTTGCAGACTCAAGGCCTGAAAAGCCCCAGTTTCCGCCTGCAAGGTGGCTGATTACCATCGCAAACGTGCACCTAACAGAGTCAAATTGCTGGATTGTTCGAGAAACCATGGTTGCGGTGTGATCAGGCTCTTTGAATTCCCATGTGTTCCATCTAAGACAGGAAAGCCAGTCCTGATCTGCATTGAGTTCGAAATTCTCTTCCTGACTCCCTGGCTGAATGATTTTCACATTTGAAATTCTATGACCACGCTATCTCCGACCACACCATCTTCCACCTCATCAGAGCCTTCCCCCGTTGAACTGATCCAGTCCAGCATCGCTGACCTGAGGCACACACTGTTAAGCCATCCGATCTACAATCGGATTGAGACCCTGCCCCAACTTCAAGTTTTCATGCTGCATCATGGATTTGCCGTATTGGATTTCATGTGGCTGCTTAAGCGATTGCAGCGTGAACTTTGTTGTGTTGAAGTGCCTTGGGTGCCTGCGACGAATCCAGAGCTTTCTCGATTCATCAATGAGATCGTGCTGGCTGAGGAAAGCGATGAAGATGGCGATGGATCTTTCGCCAGCCACTTCGAACTGTACCTGAGGGCCATGCGTGACGTCGGCTCAGATACGACACGTCTGCTGGCGTTCGTGGATCGACTTAAGAACAGAGCCGTTGTCGCTGATGCGTTAGCCGAACTCGCGCCTTCTGAAACCGTTCAGGATTTCGTTAGGTTTACTTTTGACATCGCATCGAAAGGACTGACAGCAGAAGTTGCTTCAGTGTTTTGCTTCGGTCGTGAGGATATTATTCCCGAGATGTTTGAGCGGCTCTTGCAGGGATTTCAGCAGTCTGCAATCAGCGCACCTCGCTTTGCTTACTATGTGCGTCGTCATATTGAACTTGACGGCGATCAGCACGGCCCGTGGGCTCTGAGGCTTGTGAATTCACTGTGCGATAGCGACGAGAAAACGAGTGCAGCGATCGCAGCGGCGCGTCGAGCTATTGAACTGCGAATCCAGTTATGGGACGGAGTGCTCCAGCAGCTTGAGTCAATATGCTGAAAAGGGAAGAGGCTGAGTGACCGGAAGTCACAGCAGCCCCGAAGTTATGAATACGACTTGAAGCAAGCTCGTTCTGGTCGAACCAGATGGAAGTTACTTCAGATTGTAAACCAACAGCTTATCCATATCTCGCAGATACAGTTTGCCGTCGGCGATCACCGGATGAGCCCATGCAGGCCGATTACTGCGTTCCGGTTGATCGAACCTTCCGAGTTCTGTGTATTTCTCATGGTCCGCGGCCAGAAGCACGACAGGCCCGTTTTCGTTTCGGAACACAATCTTTTTGTCGGCGTAGACAACTGAGCCTTTCATGCTGCGTTCTCGCCAGGCGGGCTTTCCTGTTTTGAGTTCGACGCAGGACAGCATGTCTCCGTTCGAGCCAAAAACGTGGCCATCCAGCAGCACCATTCCACCATGGTGGTTTTTCATGTCTTTGGTGAAGTAGACCTGTTTCGCCTGGACGGATTTTCCTGTCGGAGTCAGCTGCACGAGTTCAGCACCAGTGCCGTAGTCAGAAGAGCTGAACACATAGTTGTCCACAACCAATGGTGTCGCGCAATTCGCAGTTCCGTTTGACGAAGCGTTCTGTCCCCACAATGGCTCACCGTCGTCGGCTCGCACACCGCAGATTCCCTTTGATGTAAAGATGACATACTGTTTGACCTTTCCCATCGTCATCGCGACTGGTGATGCATAGGAAGCTGCCGGCTGTTCAGGGACCTTGCTCTTCCAAATTACGTTTCCGGACTTAGCATCGAGGGCGACGACTGTTGCATCGCTGCCACCCGGAGAGCAGATGACTTTGCCATCATCGATCAGCACGGACTCACTGATACCCCAGGTAATATTGCCACCGCCAAACGTTTTCAGAATATTGACCTGCCAGACTATCTCGCCGTTGTCGGCTTTGAGACAACTCAGGTCGCCGTTGCCTCCCAAGGAATAGACCATGCCATCAATGACGGTAGGCGTTCCTCGAGGGCCATTGCCCTGCCCTTCCTGATACTCGTCGCCGTTCCGAGTTTTCCAGACGATTTCTCCTGTTTTGCGATTCAGTGCGATGACCTGTTCGCCTCCGTCGACATTGCCCATCGTGTACATCAATTCGCCGACCAGCGACACCGAGGCGTAGCCTTCGCCGATTCCTGAGATCGTCTGCAGCAGTTCCGGGCCGCCTTCCGGCCACTTGTCCGCAAGTCCTGATTCCAGACTCAAATTGTCACGTTGGGGACCGCGGAACTGATTCCAGTCACCTGCTGCGAGGGCCGTTGGTTTCGCTGCCGTTGCCGACTTCTTGCTGCGACTCGAACGACTTCCGGATTGTGCCTCAACGTCGTGGCAGATCAGTAGAACTGACAAAATCAAACTGGTGCAACACACGAATCGCTTCATCGCCTTCCTCGCATCCTGTGAATCATTAGCCTCATGACATGAACTCACAGATTGTAACGACCTGGGTGTGCTCTTTGTCTAGTCCGAAGCGTTGTTCGCGTTATCCCGCTGTCTTGTCTCGATGGTCCATACGGGCATTTCAAATTGTTCGACAATCCTGAACTGATCAAATTGGCTGTGGAATCGAAAGAATGATTCAGAACGCGAAGCCAATTGTTTCTAGAAACGTCGCGATCGCGTTGTAGCTTCCATGCAGAATGATCGCAGACAACAAGGCAGTCCCCGCGTAAGAAATCTGAGGAGTTGTTTTCTCTGCCTGAAACAATTTCCACATCCGCATGACTCCAACTCCAGCCAGCAGTGAGCATGACGAATGAAGAAGCACGCAGATCGTCCATCGCCATTGGGCGAGGCTGACCGATGGATTTGGAATATAGAACCGCAGATAGATCACGTTCTCCACGGCTGCAAACGCCAGGCCGGACGCAAAACAGCAGATCAGAATCTGAGTCGAGGATCGAAACAACCAGGGACGCTTTTCAACAATCCAAAGTGGTATTGCGACCTTCATAATCTCTTCGATCGTCGGACCGATTGCGATGATGGTCAGAAGTCCCGACTGCGTTGCACCCTCGATCAGTGTTCCCAGAATCGCCAGAGGTCCGCCAATGATGGCCGTCAGGATGGTGATCAGCCACGACGTTTTAGCTGATGTCGATTCCCTCATTTGCAGATAGTAACCGAACCACGTCACCGCATGGTCTGGTGCTTCTCCAGAAAGGGATTGTGAGAGTCCGGGTTCGTCCCAGACGGAATGATCGACCTCTGGCCGAATGAACGAGTTTGTGTCAATTACAGGACTGTCGTTTACGTCACCGTGATGCGTAACCTGCTTCATCCATGGCTCTGCGAAAACAGATTGATCCACAGCATCCGGTTGCATTGAAACAGGCACGACTGGCGGCGCGAATGGCGACTCATCATTATCGGAAGGTTTGTGTTGAGGCATGGAACAAACAGACTTCACCAGCAAGAGACGAATGGCCCTGCATGCCTCCTCGGTTAAGTCACCGCGACCATGCCTTCAGGCGGCCATGCAATTTTCATTTGCATCAATGCTTTGGGTGAGCGACGTAAGCGGTTGCTGTGGCGATCACGACGGCCATCGGCAGGCTGTTTTTGGACTTGGCAACGCCCGTGATATTGGCCGAGTTGACACGCAGGTTACAGATCGCATTAAATCCCTGTTGCCGAGCTTGATCGATAAGGCGAACGATCGCTTCTCTTTTTGCACGGACTTGAAGTGTCTGCAGAGATTTGATTTCTCCGCCAAAAAAACCTCGCCAGCCGGCAAGCCAGCTCTTCAGATAGTCGCTGCCAATCACGACCTCAGACATCACGATGGTTGGATCCTGCATGCCTGAGGCGGCCAGTGGAAATGTCTTCAGGTTCGTCACGAGGAAATCACGATTGGCGGCTTCCTTCTGATCCAGCTCCGCAAAATGATTCTTTTCGACCGAGCGGCCAATAATCATCCCGCAGACAACCAGAGGAACCGCAAAGAATAACAGAGAAAAAATGAGTTCCATGAAGTCGACTCCAGCTTAAAAAAGAGATTCAGCCGATCTTCCGCAACATGACTGCTGTTCCATAGGCATACAGCTCCGCAGCTCCCGCCGTCACAGCGCTGGTGGTGAAACGCACGTTGACGACGGCATCTGCTCCTAACTGCTGAGCCTGTGCCATCATTCTCTGCACGGCCTCACGTCGAGATTCCGTCAGCAACTCGGTGTAGCCTTTCAGCTCGCCTCCAACGAGATTCTTGAGCCCTGCGGCAATGTCACGCCCCGCATGTTTTGTGCGGACCGTGTTTCCCTGCACAAGGCCCTTCATCTCAGTGATCTCGTAGCCTGTAACAGTTTCTGTGTTCGTGATGATCATGGTGCTGCCTGTGGTGTTGGATGAATGGAAAGGCTCCAGAGCGTCGATGCTGAAAAGTTATCATGGAATGCATCCGGTGCATAGTCTTCAGAAACGCAGGTAGAAGTCACGTGTGAGCTTTCGAAACGATTCCGTGTAATCGTGGTGTTGCTCGTTCTCAATAATCAGCTCCTGCGGGATCACTGGTGATTCCGCAGGCACTGTTTCGAACTCCAGCAGGACGCGGTGAGGCGACAGACTGGGTTTCGATCGGACATGACATTGGCGGCGACAGAAGAGATTCCGCTGATGGGCTGAGTGAATAAAAGACGTTGAATCTCCAGAGGGCAGCACGACGGCAAAGCGGCCGGAACTATGCAGCAGCAGTCTTACAGAATTCAGCAGTTCGTCGTGACTCAAGGAGTCTGTATGGCGGGCCAGATTGCGACGAATCTCGTTCGATTTCAATGAGTCAGCAAACCAGGGAGGATTTGAGACGATCAGCGAGTAGGCCTTATTACGCAGGCCGCTGGAAGCAAAGCTTTGGATTGTCTGGTGATGCAGGTTCAGTCGGTCAGGCCATGGACTTGAAGAAAAGTTTCTCGCTGCCTGTTCAGCAGCATTTGGCTCAACCTCCACTGCGTCGACGATCGCATTCGGAAACCGCTGAGCCATCATCAGGGCGATCAGGCCTGTACCAGTGCCGATATCGAGGATTCGTTCCGGTTGTTCGGCCTGCGCCCATGCTCCCAGCAGAATGCCGTCCGTGCCGATTTTCATCGCACAGCGATCCTGGTGAACTACAAATTGTTTGAAGCGAAAAGAATTCTCCATCTCATGAGGCTCTCAGAATCGCCGCCGATTACAATCCAAGGTCGGTGACATTGCCCCCCCCCAGTTCTTTGGATCCGTAAGAAATGAACCACTCTGCCCTCGCCTTTGTGTTAACCGTGGCCCTTACTACCCTGAGCCAGGCTCAGGAACCGGCGATTCGAGTTGTCGTATGGGATGAACAGCAGCCAGCACAAAAACAAGCTTACGAGAACTTTCTGGGCAATGCGATTGCAGAGCATCTGACAAAGCAGCCCGGGCTGAGGGTCATCTCTGCGAATCTTAGCCAGCCCGATAAGGGGCTGCCCTCAACGCTGCTGGACAACACCGATGTGCTGGTCTGGTGGGGGCATGTGCGACACGATGAGATTTCTCCGGAAGTCTCACGAGACATCGTTGCCAGAATCAAAGACGGACGACTGGCTCTGATCGCTCTCCATTCCGCTCACTGGGCCAATCCATTTGTTGAAGCGATGAACGAGCGAACTCGTGAGGACGCTCGTCGGCGTTATCCGGATCCTCCTGCCGGGCCGCCGGTTCAGTTTGAGTTTGTCGCACCCGAGGGCCGATTTGTCCCGACGGCAGATTCAATCAGAACGCCAGCGTACTATGCAAAACGTCGCGGCAGCTCGCTCTCCGTTCGAGTTGATCTGCCGAATTGCGTATTCCCTTCTTACCGGCCTGATGGCAAACCGAGCACCGTGAAGGTTTTGAAGGCTGACCATCCTGTAGCCGCTGGGTTGCCTGCTTCATTCGAGATCCCTCAGACCGAGATGTACTCGGATCCGTTTCACGTGCCAGAGCCGGATGAAGTACTCTTCGAAGAGACTTGGGAAGCCGGTGAAAGTTTTCGAAGTGGTCTCATCTGGAAGATCGGGAACGGTCGAGTGTTCTATTTTCGCCCAGGACACGAAACCTATCCCGTCTACAAACAAGAGCTGCCACTGCGAATCATCACGAACGCAGCGTTGTGGCTTGGCAAGTCAAACGTGGACTAAGCTTCATGCCCTCCGGGAATGCGGCAGCCTGCAGCCGCCTTGGTGAGGGCAGCCTGCTGCCAAACCGTGAGCCTGAATGCTCTTTCGAGTTCAAATCGATTGTCCACAGCAGGCTGTGAAGTGGAAAGTTGCAGCGGGCTGCAGCAGTCCAAAGAACGGGAAGGATCGAGGTGATCTGGCGTTGGAGAACCTCGCGGTTTTCGATGAATTCTGGTAGGCTCCTGGCACGCGAGGTGAGACTGTCGTCAACAATCGTACGCACAATCTCTGTCCCTCGAATGAAGAATTCATCCAGTGGTTTAATGGCCACGACTACGCTCACCATGAATCTCAGTCCCCAGCATCAGCGTGAAATCCGAGAACTACTTGCGACTGGTCATCTTGATCAGGTCGTTATGCGTTATCGTGAAATCACCGGGTGCGATGTGGCAACGGCAGAGGCGGAAATTGACGCCATGGCTTCGAGCAGTTCAGCGGAAAAAGCGGCGACTGTCGATCATGTGGTTGTTGATGAATCACGTTCGTCGGGATCAGCCTGGACACTCATCACCGCGATCATGATCTTCGTTGCGATTCTTGGCACGGTATATCTCTATCTGTTCCCAAGAATGCAGGGTGAGTATGTCTCGTCGACTTCGACTCTCGAGCTTCATGCCATAAGTTCGTCGGAAGATGCCGGCAGTCTATCGCTGACTTTGCCTGATGGCTCAGAAGTCATCGTGGATGATGAGACTCTGCTGAACGCGGCCGATTTTTCCGTATTCCGAGGAGATGAATTCCAGCAGCCTGCAAGTCTGACGTTGTATCTTTCCGAGTCGGGCCGCGAACGCCTGAGAACTCCTGAAGTGATGGCTGCCAAAGAACTGGTCGTCATTTTGAACGGCCGTGCGATTGCTCGCACTCAGCCTACGGAATGGACAGAGTCAAGCATGGTCATTGAACTGCCGGGACTGTTTTCGTCTGACGTCAATGAGATTTTTGCCCGACTGACGCAATGAACTGGCTACGCTGATTGCCCGTTGACTTGAGGCTTAACGAGTTTGTTCGTCGGACGTTGCAGCTTTCTTCTCATCCGGGCATTTCCAGAGTTTGTACAGCAGTTCGAACATCTCCGGATCGTGCTTCTGTAATTCTTCCTTGTTGAACGGGAAGAAGTCATTCGTCGAAAAGAAGGCTTCGCTGCATTCGGCGAAATATTCCATGGGGTTTGTCATAGCATACGCCTTCACTCGAGCTGACCGGCCATCTCCGAATCGTTGTTCAACCTCGTCATAGAGTCCTGCTGCGCGGGCTCTTTCGAATGCGGCTTGAACGTCCTTGTTTGCGAACCCATCTGGAAGAAATCGATCGTGATAAGCGTGAGCCAATTCATGCAGAGCAAAGTTGGGCATGCGTTTGGTTTCACGTTCGAAGATCTGAATGTTGGTGAATTCTACCGCCTTTGCCATCACGGGATCGCGGTTATTGTCCTTCAGCCAGCCAGCTCCGGGATGATATTCTGCTCGCTGCTGTGAATCCGGGTACTCAGGCGAAAAATACAGCGGCACTTTTTGAAGTTCGGCCACAGCTTCGGACGGCACGACACGAGTGATCTCCTGCAATTGAGCCTTCAGCAGCTCCAGGGCTTTGGCCGTCGCTGCCTTTTCTTCTCTTAGGAGTTTATTGTCAACATGGAGGTTCCAGCCTTCGACCGTCGAGGTACTGCGTTTGATCTTTGGCTCGTCGAACAGACCAAACGCCGTTGTCGATGCAATGCAGGCCAGCACGAACAAGAGATTCCGGAAGTTCATAGAGGCTAATTTCCTGAGTGATGTGTTTCTTCGGTCGGGAAAGTTCAGGACGTTCTGGCAACAATCGAAGAGCATTGCATGTCCTCCGTGGGAGGCATTCTCGATTCATGTTACCCGATGCTCAATGCAGTTATACTGCGCGAACGGTCTCCAGTCACGAATCCCCCGATGCTGAGCAAGTTGATGTCTCCTGAGGAATTCCGAAAGTATGGTCACGCGGTCGTCGACTGGATTGCTGACTACCGAACCAGGCTTGAGACATTACCTGTGATGGCGAAAACGGCACCCGGGGAAGTTCGAGCGATGTTGCCGGACTCACCGCCGGAGCACGCGGAATCTTTCGATTCGATTCTCAGCGATCTTGATCGAGTTGTCCTGCCGGGACTTTCACTTTGGCAACATCCCCGATTCTTTGGATACTTCCCTGCGAACAGCTCACTGGCCAGCGTCCTAGGAGACTTTCTCAGCACAGGTCTGGGAGTGCTTGGTCTTGCCTGGCAGTCCAGCCCGGCTCTGACAGAGATTGAAGAAGTGGCAACCGATTGGTTGAGGCAAATGGTCGGTTTGTCCTCCGCCTGGAATGGAGTGATTCAGGACACTGCTTCGACCAGCACATTGATCGCTCTACTCTCTGCGCGAGAACGCACGACGGACTACAGCCTGGCACGAGGTGGACTTCAGGACGAAAAAGATCCACTGGTTGTCTATGTGACTTCCCATAGTCACAGTTCTGTCGACAAAGCCGCGTTGCTGGCTGGGTTTGGTCGAGCCAACATTCGGGTTGTGGCTCATGATAGCTCCTTTGCCATGAAACCCGATGCGCTGGAACTGGCGATTGAGGACGATAAAGCCGCTGGAAGGATTCCTTGTGCTGTCGTAGCGACAACCGGGACGACAACCACGACGGCGTTCGATCCGATTCTGGCCATCGCGAAAGTGACAACTCATCACGGGCTTTGGCTGCATGTCGATGCGGCCATGGCTGGTTCAGCGATGATTCTGCCGGAGTTTCGCAGCCTGTGGGACGGAATTGAAAGTGCCGATTCGATTGTGCTCAACCCACACAAGTGGCTGGGAGTTGCCTTCGATTGTTCTGTGTACTTCGTCAGAGATTCACAACATTTGATTCGAGTGATGTCGACGAATCCCAGTTACCTGCAAACCTCCGCAGACGGACAAGTAAAAAACTACCGCGATTGGGGGCTTCCCCTTGGGCGTCGCTTTCGAGCTCTCAAGCTTTGGTTCCTGATTCGAGAGCAGGGAGTCACTGGCCTGCAGCAGCGATTACGGCGAGACATCGAGAACGCTCGCTGGTTGGCCGAGCAGGTTCGCCAGACACCGGGCTGGAAGGTACTGGCCCCCGTTTCGTTACAAACAGTCTGTTTGCGATACGAGCCTGTTGGGATGACTGGGGAGTTGCTTGATCAGTTCACATTGAACTGGGTTAATCAGTTGAATCGGTCCGGCTACACGTATTTGACTCCAGCAGTTCTGGAGGGCCGGTGGATGGTTCGAGTTTCCATCGGAGCTGAGCAAACAGAGCGGGTTCATGTGGAACAGCTTTGGTATGCTTTGCAGTCGGCTGTTTTGCGGACAACGTAACTTCAGGGACGAGCATTAACGGAAAGCGAGGAAGACTTGCATTCCGGATCCCTGCGGACGATCCTCCAGTCTGCCACCAATCAAAAAACAATTGAGTCTGAGATTCACATCACGTCTGAGACTCGCTCCCTGTTGTTTCCAACTGTTCGGAGTCTGTCATGAACGCTATTTCTCGTCGTTGCTTTTTGGCGTCATCAAGTTCGGTTGCCGCACTCACCTTGTTGAACGCAAACGCTCAAGGCGACGAGCGTAATCCAGCAGAGCCGATCATCGATATTCATCAGCACACGACTTATCGTGCTCGCACCCCGGAACAGCTCATTGCACACCAAAGAACGATGGGAGTCACTCAAACGATTCTGCTTCCGGCTGGATCTTCTGTAAAGACGCCTTCCACTGGTGATGGAAAGCACAATACGCTCGGCGGAGTTGGCGCCGGTGGAAACGATACGGCTATTGCGATGGCCCGACAATATGTGGGAGAGTTCTTCTTTGGTGCCAATGAAGTTACTGATCTTGCCGAAGCTCGTATGGAGATTTCAAAGTATCTGGAACTTGGCGGAGTCATCATCGGCGAGCAGAAATTCAGCGTTGAATGCGACTCCAAAGAGAGCCAGCTTCTTTATGAACTGGCCGCAGAGTTTAATGTTCCGATCCTGATGCATTTGCAGCACGGCACATACAACATGGGGTTCGAACGTATCTACAAGATGTTCGAAAAGTTTCCGAAGACCATGTTTATCGGACATGCCCAGACGTGGTGGGCGAACATCGATAAGAATCATGCTGATCAGAACAATCTCTATCCTAAAGGGAAGGTCACGGTCGGCGGATTGACGGATCGTTATCTGGCAGACTATCCAAACATCTTTGCAGATATGTCGGCCGGTTCAGGACTCAACGCGCTGACTCGCGATGAAGATCATGCTCGTGGATTTCTGGAGCGACACCAGGACAAAGTGTTGTACGGCAGTGATTGCGATGATCGAGTCGGGCAAGGATCGGCCTGTCAGGGATCACAGACGGTTGCTGCAATCCGCAGATTGAGCACATCGAAGACCGTCGAGCGAAAAATCCTGCATGAAAACTCGAAGAAACTGTTTCGACTGCCGACAGCCTGAGATCAGAATCTAAAGTCTGGCGTCCTTCTCCGTTTGAAAAAGCCTGTCTTCAGAAACGGATCGGGATATCCTGCTGAGAAGAATTTTGTCCTGCCCGCCCTGCCCTGCCACTGGTTTCCTGCCATGAGTTCACTGATGTCACGCACATTTACTCTGATCATGCCTGCCCTGGTCATGGTCGTTTCCACCACGACGATAGAGGCCGATGAAGAGGGCGTCCAGTTCTTTGAGCAGAGGATTAGACCTGTTCTGGTCGAACATTGTTACGGATGCCATTCCGTGGAGGCACAGACTCAAAAGAAGCTCCAGGGGGGATTGTTTCTGGATTCTGCGGCTGGTGTTGCGGCTGGTGGCGAGACTGGTCCCGCACTGATAAAGGGCAACTCCTCCGAGAGTCTGCTGCTCAAA
>CAIXQV010000992.1 GCA_903921605.1 uncultured Planctomycetaceae bacterium
GACATCACGGATGAAGGGTTAGTTGTCGGCGGAACTGGTGGCATCCCAGAAGTCACGGATTCAACATGCCGTGCAACTGCATGGCAGTTGGCCGCATCACTCGCCGTACCAGATGTACAAGCGATCGACCTCGATCCAATTGCGACGACGCCATTTCGCTGGTCGATCGCAGTCGCGGCAGAACCATTCGCTGGTATGGAACCGCCTCGAATTGTTGGTGCTGGCGCGCACATTTGCGATTGGTTTAGGATAAATGCGCGATTCAATCCCATGGGTGCCGCGGCATCCATCATCACCGATGTGCAGCCAGATAACTACGTGGATGCATCATTTCTGACTGGGTTGCGCAGTTGGGCTTGCGACATCGTCAACGGAGCAGATCCGATCGGCGGATTTGATCGACCCAGTCAGAACACTTTCTCGAGATACCCGGATTGTGACCCATTCGAGTTTGAGCCAGTCGCCTGCGCACTGCCCTACTGGTGCGGAGCGCAGTTTCACGAAAATGGAATTGATCCGTTTCGACGGGATGCCATTCTTCCGTTGTCGACCGGTCAGATCACCGGACTCCGCTCAATCTCACATGAAGGAGGTGTGACGTCAGGATTTGTGGAGTCGCACATGGTGGATTGTCCGCAGCAAGGTGCGCTCTGGGAGTATGCGCTTCCTGGGCATGCGCGGGCGCTGTTTCTGCCGCTCGGTCTTGATGGTGCGACGGCGCAGCGCTGGCGGCAAATGCCGAGTGGATGCGGAACAGAAGTCGTGCTTGGGTGGTCGACGAAGTCTGAACCTGCGCACGGAGTTGTTTGGTCGCGGGATGTTGATGCGACGCCATGGGATTTTTGCGGATGGAGAGCAGATTTGCTCATGCCAATTCTTCCCGGCGACGATGGCTATGAGATCTTGCAGATGTATGAAATCAATGACTATGGAGAGATGATCGTGATCGTCAGGGATGCTGCAGGATCCGACGAGACGGAAGGCTACTACCTCGCCGTCCTCGGAAAGGCTGGTGATTTCAATCACGATTGGCGCGTGGGAGCTCCCGATTTGTCGATGCTGCTGAACGTCTGGGGATCGACGCAACACATGGAACTCGATCTCAATCATAGTGGAGTAGTTGATTCGGAGGATCTCGCGATTCTGTTAAATCTTTGGAGCGAGGACTTACGAGTTCCGCTACACCATGCCTCATGGCGGCGACTTCTGCCTTCCCGCAGTTGCGATTGCCGCACCTCCTTGTGCGGGGCTTGAATTGGCGTTGACCGCATTCGGCTACGACTGCTGTGAGGACTTCCGCGCGAGTGTGCCGACTCTCGACGAACCGTGTCTGAATGCGATGTGTGAAACGATGAGCGCGATCATTCAATTCGTCGGAGAGGAGTAAACATGAAGTCTCTACACTCGAATCTGTGGGGTCTCTGCTCAACCGTGATTGTTGCTTCGCAGGCGGTGCAACCCGTCGAAGGATCGATCGCTTGGTATGGCGAGAAAGGTCTCTGGGAAGCAGCTGCCGGTGCGACAACGACTATTGATTTTGAGACTGACACTTGGTATACGGCAATTTATGCGGATGAATACATTTTTCAAGGGCTTCAACTTGACTATAGTTCTCCCCCTGCTGAGGCGGTATGGGTTAGGTTTGACGAAACATGGGGTGCACGCGGCCCGTTGTTGCATGACGGCGGAGGTCTGAGTTCGTCAGCTGGAGCCACCCTCGCGTTCAGGTTTTTGCAGCCCGTGAACGCCTTTGGAACCGTGGGGTTAAGTGAAGTTACTCAATCGCAGTTTTTCGCCTTCTATCTCGAAGGTGTGCTTGTTGGATACACGAATCGACCGATCGGTGGAGGCGGAGGGCAGGGTCAGGATCCGTTCAACGGGGTCGTCACGGACTTTTACTTCGATCGCGTGGTGACGAGCGACGTGTCTTTGGACGACATTTACTTTTCATCGATCGTTGTTCCCGCGCCCGGAATGTTGCCACTTCTCGGAGTCGGCGCGGCGATCGCGCTGCGCGGGAGACGGCGGGGCCGCGAGTGATCCCTCCGAATGGCACTCGCTGCCCGTTCACGCGTCGTGCGCAGTACTCGCCAACCAGCACTCTCACCCCACGGTCAACTCCAAGCAACGGCACGAACGCGAGTGCCAGCACCGGCACAGGAAATTATATTGTTCGTTCCGGCGACACGCTCTCCAAGATCGCTCGCACAACCTACGGTAACAGCAAGCACTGGCAGAAGATCTACGCCGCTAATAAGAACGCAATCGGCAACGATCCCCCAAATCTCAAAGTCGGCATGAAGCTCACGATTCCAGCCCAAGACGCGATCGCCGGCGTCCGCACCGATTCATAAGTTCTGCCCCGAGCGGTACTCAAATTACAAGCCCATCCTTCACGCCGCCCCGAATCTCGGGGCGGCTTTTTCATGGGCTCTTCAGGAATCCGTGTGGGTTGATGCGGTTTGAGGGCGCGAATCATCAGTTCGAGTCTGCGGAAGGACTGCGGGTGTCGTCGCGGGAGGCGCCGGAACCTCTAGGTCACTCGATAGCAGGTGATGAAGGAGGCAGGGTGACGGGGACGGGGACCCCAGGCTTCATGGGGGGGATGTATGGAACTGGTCCTGGTTCAGTTGTTTGGTACTTGAGCAGACGCTCTCGATAGAGTTTTAGGAAGCCATCCTCGGTCTGCAACCGAATCGCTCGCTCTATGTGTTCAATCGCCTTCTCGCGATCGCCCTTTGAGAAATACGCGAAGGCAACGACCTCCGCCGCCTTCGCATTCTCTCCATTGCCGAGCGCATCTGCAGCAAGCGCCAGTTCCATCGCAAAGTCGAGATCGCGTACCTGTGCGAACTGCGAATTGAGCGTCGTTCGCGAAAGGACGCGCAAGGTCTCGAGGTCCGACGCGTTTTCGGCTGCGATCTTCTTTCCGAGCGCGTATCCCTCAACGGGCATGTTGGCTACTCCGATCAAGACCGCGAATTTCTGAGACTTGAATGATGCCTGTCGCTCGGGAAAGGCATCCGTGATCGAGTCGATCAGCTTCAGGGTCGGTCCCCAGTCACCTGACTTTTCGGCCTGCGTGATCGTCGATGTGATGCGAGCCTTTGCTTGTTCAACCTGAGAATTCAACTTGAACTCGGCTTCAACTTTCGATGGGTCCCAAGTTCCGGCGACCAGTTGCGCGAGCGGGCCCTCCGCATCGGTGGGATGCCCAAACCACTGAATGATCGAGTCCTTGACCAAGAACACTCTCGGCGTGAAATCCTTGAATGTTCCAATCTGAAGAGTGCGGTCTGCCCATTGGTCTGGATCGAATCCAATCGGAAATTTTGTCCTTGCCTGAATCTCTGGCTTCGCAAGCCAGGCAGTGATTTTTTCTGGTTCCTCTTTCGAAATCGCCAAGAACTCCACGCCTTTTGGTTGGAAATCGCGCACCATTTTATCTACTTCTGGTGCTGCCTCTTCACAATGTGTGCAAGTCGTAGCGAAGAGCTCGATGAAGTAGATCTTGCCAGGTTGATAGCCAGGGGTGGGAGCCCCGTTCAGCCACGATTTGACAGCGGGATACGCAGTCTTTGACCCAGGGAACACCGTTGGCAACTTGCGTTGATAGGTGGACTTGTTTGCTCGCGGACTCACCGGGTTATTCAGGCCGAGGGGTGGGGGCGGAGCGAGCGGAATCGGCGCGAGCACCGGAGCAGAATCGCTCTTCGATGGAAGCTTCGGTGGTGGTGGGGTACTCGACTGCGAGACGAGAATGCCTATCACCACCACGACGATCGTCAATCCAGCTCCGCGTAACACCAACCATCGATCGAGTTTCGACTTCATCGGAGTCATCCTAAATGATCTTTAGAGCGATTGTAAAAGTGAAGCAAACCGATGGGAAAGCGGTCGAGCTCCACCGCGTTAGATTCCCTTTGGCTCTTGAATCGCTTTGCGAATAGTTACAGTCATCGGGGGAGCGTTCGGGTGATCGGTTGAGATTTCGAACTTCGCGGGCTTCTCTGACGATCGCCACTTTCCCCAGTCAACTTGAATGATTTTCCGAGCCGCTGGAGTGGGATCTATTGCTAACGCAACCGCTGGAGTCACGGAGGTGATCTGAAACGCCAGCCCATCGACCGATTCGAGCACGATTTCCGTGACGGGCAATTGCATCTGGTCATCCGCCGGAGAATCAATTGAGTCGGGTCCGTACTTCACGATGGTCGCGACGCTCCCCTCGATTTTCATCGACACGGGCGGTGCGGTCCCGCCCAGAATCGTAATGCGCTTGGAGATGACGACGCCCTGTTTGAGCCCAGGATCGAGCGTAATCTCAATGTCGGTTGTCGCGCCTGGATCGATCGGGTCGTAGCTCCAAACTGGAACCGTACAAGAGCAGTCGCTGATGATGTTTTCGATTTCCTGGGGCACGCTTGAGATGTTCTTGGCCTTCGCAGTGAATATCCGCAAGACCCCAGGCATCATTTCGCCAACAGAAAAAACGGGCGTTTCAAAGACGAAAGTGCCAGGCTCGGTGGGGATCACAGCGGCGATCGGCGGCGCTGGCGTCGGAGCGTCCGCGGGATCGCAACCGCTCACCACTGAGAGAACCGGAAGCAAGCAGATTGTTCGAAAGCGACTGAGCATGAAACTGAAGTCTAGCAGCCCGCTGAAGAATTCGAAGTTTTTCAGCAGCCTGCTAGTAGCGCACGGTCACGTACTCAAATAGCGCCGAACTCGCTGACTCCCAAACGAAAGAGACTCCCCATGAGGGGAGTCTCCTTGTGAGTGAAAGTGAGTGACTTCAGATTACGGTGCACATCCCCAGTTTCCAAGCAGGATCGCGAGGTCGCCTGCTTCAACGCTTCCGTTGTGATCAAGATCAGCGATCACAAAGGTCGTTGAGCCCCACGCGTCGAGCAAGATGGCCAAGTCAGATCCGTTGACGCAACCGTCATGGTTGAGATCGCCAGCGGCATACTCGCAAGAATCTGGGATTCCGTTGAGGTCGAAGTCCGCTGCGCCAGCTGCGATCTCGCAGGTGTTTGGTACACCGTCGTTGTCGCAGTCTGGGTCACAGGAGTCTGGGACATTGTTCGCATCGCAATCGTTCGCTGCATCGCTCCATTCGATGAGAGCGCTTGCGGTGTTCGCGCTGTTCCAATCGTTCCAACCGCCAGCTGCCAAGAGGATCGCGTTGTTCTCTTCGCCGTCGACGCTGGTCGAAGCATCATCTGGAGCACCAACGATCCAGTCAGAGAAGACGAATGCTTCGCCGGTGGTCCAATGCCATCCTGCGAGTGGCTCAGCACTTCCGATCGTCTGCACGAGACCGATCCAAGTGTCCTCAGTCGCAGTCTGGAAGTTGGCCGCCAAGAAGGCTGCTTCTGCAGCAGACGTGATCGATACCAAGTGCCCATCGACCGCGATCGCAGCAGCGTTAGCATCTGCGTAGGTCGCCTGAGCGCCAGAAGCGCGCATGTACCAGTGGCCGTTACCACCGCTGGAAACAGTCCACTGAACTGCGCCGACTGGGATCGTAGTGATGTCACAGGAATCTGGACGGCCGTTGCTGTTGCAGTCCAACGATGTTCCGCTTGAGATGTCACATGAATCTGGGAGGCCGTTGCCGTTGCAGTCAGCGGTCAAGCCCTGTGCAATCTCGTACGCGTCTGGGAGCGAATTGCCGTTGCAATCGCCCTTACATTCGTCAGGGATTCCGTTGAAGTCGACGTCGTTGCTGAAGCCCGACACAACATCGCAGTAATCTGGGATGAGATTCGCATTGCAATCTAGTGCCGCGCCACTTGCGATGTCACAGACGTCGCCGATGCCGTTCGTATCGCAGTCAACCTGGGTTGGATTTGCGATGCTTGGGCAGTTGTCAGTGCTGTTGACCGAGTAACCAGCCGGTGGCGTCGAAGAGCAGAATGTTGCACTCGTCGTCGAACCGAATGTGTCGCCGTCGCTGTCAACGTAGTACGTCTGTAGTGCGTTGACAGTGCTGTCGCTGTCGTTGCAGTCCGTGTTGTTAGCTGAGTAGCCAGGTGTCGCTGCAAGTTCGCAAATCGCTGCAGTGACGGTTGAACCGTACAAGTCGCCGTCGCCGTCGACGTAGACGCTGATCGTTGCATAGACGTTGGCACGAGTGTCATCGCAGTCGACTGGGCTCGAAACCGCGGAGCGGTAACCAGCGTTCGTCGTACCTGGGCAGAAGTTCGCGCCAGTTCCGAGGGTGTAAGTATCTCCGTCAGCATCGGTGAAGAACGCAACCTTGTCGGCAGCGTTGGCTGCGATTTCCGATGCGTTGCCGTTGCAGTTGTTGTCAACACCAACGTTTGAGCAGAGTTCAGGAGCACCTGGGTTGATCGTGCTCACTGCATCGTTGCAATCTGTATTGAAGGTCGAGTATCCGGTTGGTGGTGTGGCAAGGCAGAAGAGTGCACTGCTTGTTGATCCATAGCCGTCCATATCGACATCGAAGTAGAAGCGGTTTCGAATTGCAACAGTCGCATCTGCATCGTTGCAGTCATTACTGTTGGTCGAGAACCCAGCTGGCGCAGTCAGCGAGCAGAACGACGATGTGGTTGTCGCTCCGTAGCCGTCATTGTCACTGTCTGTGAAGTATGGCAGTGGAGCATGAATTCCAGCAACTGCATCATCACAGTCAGTGTTGTTGGTGGAGTATCCAGCAGGAGCCGTTAGCGAGCAGAAGGAGCCAGTTGCTGTCGCATGTCCGTAGCCGTCATTGTCGGCGTCTACGAAGTATGCAACAAGGGCATGAACCGCTGCGTCACTGTCGTTGCAGTCAGTGCTGTCGGCTGAGTAACCGGCAGGTGCCGAACCCAGGCAGAACATGAATGCACTTGACGTTCCGTAACCGTCGCCGTCTGTATCAAGGTGATACGTCTGTGGCGTGCTGACGGTGCCGTCAGCATCGTTGCAGTCTGTGCTACTCAGTGAGAAGCCAGCGACTGCCACCGATGAACAGTTCGTCGTTGGAGTTGTAGATCCGACGCCGTCCAAGTCGCCGTCGACAAAGTATGGCTGAGGAGCGGTGACCGTTGCATCGTTGTCGTTGCAATCGGTTCCTGTTGCGGAGAATCCAGCCACGACCACTGACGAACAGTTGGTGGTTGGAGCAGCTCCAATACCGTCCAAGTCGCCGTCTGTGAAGTATGGCTGTGGTGCAGTGACCGTTGCATCGTTGTCGTTGCAATCGGTACCCGTTGCGGAGAATCCGGCCACGACCACTGAAGAGCAGTTGGTAGTTGGAGCAGCTCCGACGCCGTCCAAGTCGCCGTCTGTGAAGTATGGCTGTGGCGCGCTGACGGTGACGTCAGCATCGTTGCAGTCTGTACTACTCAGTGAGAATCCAGCGGTGATGACCGATGAGCACTTCGTTGTTGGAGTCGAAGATCCGATGCCGTCCAAGTCGCCGTCGACAAAGTATGGCTGAGGAGCAGTGACCGTTGCATCGTTGTCGTTGCAATCAGTACCCGTTGCGGAGAATCCGGCCACGACCACTGAAGAACAGTTGGTGGTTGGAGCAGATCC
>CAIXQV010000993.1 GCA_903921605.1 uncultured Planctomycetaceae bacterium
TTTGCCATTTTCATCCGGCTCACCAAGAATCATCCCCTGATTCACCAGCTTCTGAAACGGTTCAGGAGTGCTCACGTGGCCACGATCGAACAGCACCTTGTGCCAGAAGCGTGAGTACAACAGATGCAGCACCGCGTGTTCCGCACCGCCGATGTAGAGGTCGACCGGCAGCCAGTATCGTTCCTTGGCCGGGTCGATGAAGTTTGTTGAGTTTTTGTTGTCGCAAAAACGCAGGTAGTACCAGCAGCTTCCAGCCCATTGAGGCATGCTGTTGGTTTCTCGCTTGAGCTTCACGCCGTCTGTGTCGGTCTTAAACAACCATTCCTGAGTCGCCTTGGCCAGCATCGGTTCTGGTGTGCCGGTTGGCTTGAAGTCTTCCATATGCGGATGCAACACAGGAAGTGATTCCGCAGTGTCGGCCCGCATGAGTCCCGTCGGATTTCCGTCGGCATCCAGTTCATGCCAGATCGGAAACGGCTCGCCCCAATATCGCTGACGACTGAAAAGCCAATCACGCAGGCGATAGTTGACGGCTTCTTTGCCAAGACCTGCGGCTTCGAGATCCTTTGTGATTTGAGCTTTGAAGTCTGCTGTTGGCAGGCCGTCATATTTCCCCGAGTTGACCGCGATGCCAGTCTCCGTAAACGGCAGCTCCTGTTCCAGTGGATTTGTTTCACGCGAAGGCGCGGAGTCGCGAAGAGTCCCATCCGGATCTGTTTGATTGTCCTTCGCGACTTCGCGACTTCGCGTGAGACTTACTTCAGATTGCACAACACGGATGATCGGAATCCCGAAGGTCTTTGCGAATTCATAGTCGCGTTCATCATGCGCGGGCACGGCCATGATGGCTCCGGTGCCGTAGCTGATGAGCACATAGTCGGCGATCCAGACTGGGACCTTTTCTCCGTTGACAGGATTGATCGCATAGCCGCCAGTGAAGACACCTGTCTTATCTTTGGCGAGATCTGTTCGGTCGAGATCGCTCTTCAACGACGCCTTCGTACGATACTCATCCACCGCCGCCTTCTGTTCCGGCGTAGTGATCACGTCGACCAGCGGATGCTCCGGCGCGAGAACCATGTAGGTCACGCCGAAGAGTGTGTCGGGGCGAGTTGTGTAGACGCGGATCGTGTCGGCGGCCGGTTCTTTTGGAAACGGCGAGCGGTTGGGCGTCAGCCCTCCGTGTGCGTTTTCTGCGGTTGAGGTGACGGCTTGCGCTTGATCTCGGAGGGCTGACGCCCTGCCGCTCGCCGAATCCGTCGCAATCTTGAAATCCACTTCCGCGCCAACACTGCGACCAATCCAGTTGCGCTGCATCAGCTTAATCGCTTCGGACCATGTCAGCGGATCGAGTTCATTCGCGAGGCGATCGCCATACGCAGTAATTCGCAGCATCCATTGTTTGAGCGGCATGCGGACAACCGGATGGCCACCGCGTTCGCTCTTGCCGTCGATGATTTCTTCATTCGCCAAAACCGTGCCAAGGGCAGGGCACCAGTTCACCGGCGCGTCGGAAACATAGGCGAGTCGGTGCTTGTCCTGATAACGGCGAACGGCCTCGGTGCCGGACGATGTCACGTCGGACGGAATCGGCAACTCACTAATCGGCCGACCTTTGCCTTTTCGCTTCACGCCATCGGGGCCCGTCCATTCATATTCCGAGTCATACCAGGTGTCGAAGATCTGCAGAAAGATCCACTGAGTCCAACGGTAGTAATCCGGATCTGTCGTCGCGAGTTCTCGCTCCCAGTCGTAGCTGAACCCGAGCATCTTCAACTGACGCTTAAACGTCGCGATGTTCTGATTCGTCGTTTCGCGAGGGTGTGTGCCTGTCTTGACCGCGTGCTCTTCCGCTGGAAGTCCGAATGCATCCCAACCCATTGGATGCAGAACATTCAAGCCCTTCATCCGCGAGTAACGGCAGACAATATCCGTCGCGGTGTAACCTTCCGGATGCCCCACATGCAATCCGCTGCCGGAGGGGTAGGGGAACATGTCGAGAACGTATAGCTTCTTCTTATCCGAAACAGCGTCCTCGGTGCGGAAGGTCTGGTTTTCGTCCCAGTATTGCTGCCAGCGGGATTCAACGGGTTTGAAGTCGTAACGGGGCATGGGGAGACAGTTTTCAGTGTTCAGTTTTCAGTGTTCAGACAGCTGCAATCGGCGGGACACGGTAGAGCAAGAGTCTGATGTCCCGGTCGACCGGCAAATCCCGTCGGCGGAGCGACAGGGCTACGGTAATTCCCGGAAGTCTATTGAACCGCATCGGCGATGCAACAGGGTCCATATTTTCACGATTCCCGGAATGGTCTATCCTTCGTCCAGATCGCAGACACTGTGCCAAGGAAAATGCCATGAGCTACAAACAACTTTTCCTCCTGATTCTGACAATTTGGTCCGCAGAACTGTGCACGAGGCTGCTGTTTGATGCACTCCTGAAGCCACAGATGGAGTATCGCACTTACTACCTCGAAACCGACAAATATGGTCGATTTCTGGGCGAAGACATCAACGAAGAGGTCGGTGACCGAGGCTGGCAACTGGTCTCCGCAGTTCCGAATCCGCATAACAAAGAAGAAATGATCCTCTTCTTCCAGCGAAGGATCCTGTAACCGCAACTCACCCGACACTGGACCGTGAACGCCGGTTGCGGTACGAATGCGGCATTCTTCCGCCATTCGTTCCAGAAAGTTTCCCATCATGTCGGCCAGCGCGGCTTCGCCTTCTGCTTCTTCAAAACTCATTACCCACGCATTTTTGCAGCGGCTGAAAAGTATCGTTGGACCAGACCGCCTGCTGGATGCTCCGGATGAGCTGGTTGTTTACGAGTGCGATGGATACGTCGTCGAAAAGAATTCTCCGGACATCGTCGTATTCCCGGTGAACAGCGACGAAGTTGTTCGGATCGTTCGTGAATGCAATCAGTTTGGCGTTCCGTTTGTCGCGCGAGGAGCCGGAACTAGTCTGGCCGGAGGATGTCTGCCCGTCGGTGGCGGAGTCATGATTGCTCTGGCCAAAATGAATCGTATTCTGGAAATCAATCAGCGCGATCGTTACGCCGTCGTTGAACCAGGCTGCGTGAATGTTCGACTGACCAGAGCACTTGCCGGCAGCGGCTTTCATTACGCTCCTGATCCCAGCAGTCAGGGAGCCTGTACGATCGGAGGCAACGTCGCGACGAATTCCGGCGGCCCGCATACTCTGAAATATGGCGTGACCGTCAATCATG
The DNA here is from genome assembly GCA_903921605.1 of uncultured Planctomycetaceae bacterium. Next base: position 3,230 of record CAIXQV010000993.1, read on the forward strand.
TGCTTGGCGTTGAATTTGTCAGCTCAGACGGTCAACTGATTCAATTCGGTGGTCCCTGTGGGCGAGGCAATGAATTCGATCTGACCGGTTTGTTCGTCGGCAGCGAAGGCACGTTCGGCGTTGTCACGAAAGTGTGGGTCAAAATCACACGAGATCCTGCGGCCTGCCGCACCATGCTGGGTATCTTCAATACCGTTGCTGATGCGACTCAAGCCATCAGCAGCATCATCGGCGCCGGCATTATCCCTGCCGCACTCGAAATGATGGATCAGGGAATTATCGGTGCTCTGGAAGAAGCCTTCTCGTTCGGTTTCCCGCTGGATGCCGGAGCTGTCCTGATCATCGAAGTCGATGGACTGGACTGCGTTGTTGAAGACGAAGCGGTAACCATTATCGATCTCTGCATGCAAGCCGGTGCCAGAGAAGTGAAGCGTTCGAAAACCGAGGAAGAACGCCTGATGCTGTGGAAATGCCGCAAGCAGGCCTTTGGAGCCATCGGTCGTCTGGCTCCAAGCTGTTGTACTCAAGATGGCGTTGTTCCGCGTACACGACTGCCGGAGATTCTTGAGTTCATCACCGAAACTGGCCGACGCCACAACATCCGCATCGTGAACGTCTTTCACGCGGGCGACGGCAATATTCATCCCATTTTGCTATTCGACGAACGTGATAAAGATCAGATCCATCGAGTCATTGAAGCCAGCGAAGAAATCCTGAACCGCTGCATTGATCTTGGCGGCAGCGTGACCGGCGAACATGGAATCGGCGTTGAAAAAATTAGTCTAATGAAGCGGCTGTTCACGGAAACCGATCTGGAAGTGATGACCGACATTCGTACAGTCTTCAATCCGAAAGGACTCTGCAGCCCAGGAAAGATGTTACCGACCGCAGGCGGCTGCGGTTCTGAAAATCCGATCAAGGTTTCACCGTCTCGTCGTGCCGCGTTTTGAAGAATCGGCGAAAGAGCTTCTGCTCGCGGCAAAGATTGAGGCGTTCTTCGATGATGTGTCCCGCGAACAACCAGCCTCCATGCAGACAGAGTAGTGCCTATGAATACCGAATTCGTCAGCGTTATTCCGATTCTGCGAATCTTTGATACCGTCAAAGCCAAAGGCTTCTACGTTAGTTTTCTTGGTTTCACTGTGGATTGGGAACACAAGTTCGACGATCGATCACCCGTGTATTTGCAGATCAGCAAGAAGAATCTCATTCTGCATTTGACCGAACATCACGGCGACTGCTGTCCGGGCTCGACAGTCTTTGTTTGGATGAAAGGCATCGAAGAGTTTCACTCGACCATCACATCGCGTGGCTACGGCTACATGCGGCCGGGCATCGAGAAGACGTTTTACAACAGTCTGGCGATTGAAGCGACCGACCCGTTTGGCAACCGTATTCGCTTCAACGAAGATCTGACAGACAGGGCCGAGGCGAGTCCCGCAATCGAACGGTAGTACTTCGCAAATCTCCATTTCTCCGTAGGATGGGCATTCTTGCCCGTCGCAAGTTTGTCGGACAAGAATGTCCAACCTACAGTCGGCACCACGAAAAACTCAACCGCGCCGTGATCACATCCACTCTTTAATCGGATGGCCTTCCACCAATCGAACCGGACGACCGTCCGGAGCCTGAGCAATCAGGTCGCTCGGAATACCCAGTTTTTCGTAGATGGTCACGGCGAGGTCCGCCGTGAGATATTCATCTCGAATCGGTCGGCCGCCTTCTTCGTCAGTCGCACCGAGTACCGCACCGCCCGGAATTCCGGCACCCGCCATAATCGCAAA
>CAIXQV010000994.1 GCA_903921605.1 uncultured Planctomycetaceae bacterium
CCGAATGGAGCGGCAGGCACCTTCAACTCGAAGGGCTGACATCGCTGTCACCAGAGACCGCCCACGCACTGGCCAAATGGAGAGGGAACACACTTTATCTCAGAGGGCTGACATCGCTGCCAACTCAAGTTTCTACACAAGTGGCGACACAACGAGTTCGTATAAATAACGAAGATACGACACATCTATTTGATGCTAGAAATTGGTTAGGACTTGCTCATAATACAGTATATTTGAGAACTGGCTCACGAGCTTTGAATATACAAAAACAAAAAATGATTGACTATTTTAATACAAATAAAGATAAGTATCAGCCACATGAGTATGCTTCTGCTGTTGCAAATCTTGAAAGATCAATCGATGATTCCAAAAAGGAATTAATAGAGGGAGCAATACTTCATCTCAACGGGCTGACATCGCTGTCGCCAGAGACCGCCCAGGCACTCGCCAAGTGGACCGGAATGGACCTTTGGCTCAACGGGCTGACATCGCTGCCGCCAGAGACCGCCCAGGCACTCGCTAAGTGGAGAGGGCGGGACCTTCATCTCACTGGGCTGACATCGCTGCCGCCAGAGACCGCCCAGGCACTCGCCAAGTGGAGAGGGCGGGACCTTCATCTCACTGGGCTGACATCGCTGTTACCAGAGACCGCCCAGGCACTCGCCAAGTGGACCGGAATGGCCCTTTGGCTCAAAGGGCTGACATCACTGTCACCAGAGACCGCCCAGGCACTTGTCGATTTCGGGGGACACGTATCGTTTTCAGGCCAAGCCTACGAAACGTGGAAGGCGTTTTTAGAAAATCATGAGGGGATTTGATGACCAAGGATGACTTAGGCCTGGTTGCGGCATCAAGCTCCAGCCTTTCCCCTTGGCGTTGAACGTAAACTCAGAGAAACGAAACCGGCTTTCCCAGTTTTTTTCCCAGCTCTTCAAGCCCTTGCCGTGCGTGGCGGGTCACGTACTTGGTGGATACGCCAAGGGTTGCTGCCGTCTCTTCGCGAGACAACCCCGCCAGATACCGAAACTCGATGACTTGGCGGTCCTTTTCGTCCAGTTGTTCGAGCGTTTCGACTAACAATGCCAAATCCTGGATCTTCCCGCTGTCGCCGGATCGGTCGGGCGCTTTGTCCTGAACCTGCCGACCTCCAGCGCTCGGTGCGTTGGTTTTTTGGCCAGCCTGCCGAACGGCCGCATCCACACGGCCGCGCACAATGTCCCGGAGGCAGTAGCGTATGTGAGAAGCGACCGCCCCGATGAATTCTTTCGGATCATCGAAGTTTTGGCGTGCGAGCAAGTCTTTCCCTGACCGGTTCTGATTGAAGATGCGTTCGAGAACTGTTTCATGCACGACCTCTGCCGAATCGAGTCCGCGCTTCCTGAGATCACTGAACTGTCGTGAGTTCAGGAGCCTGCGGGCAATCAGGATGAAGCGTTGATAACACTTTTCAAACAGTTCCTCGCGAGCGCCGGGCTGGTTCGCCTTGATCCGGTCAATCAGGCGACCAATCTCCGTCGTGTTGGGCTGAGAGTCCGGGGCCATTTGGTCGCTTGTGAATAAAGTGTCGTGGGCTGAAATCTTTTCGTCAATGTACCCTCTGGGTCGGTAAGGATTCAAGACGGAAGACAAGACCCGGTAAATACGCTTGGCCACTGTTCCAGTTCGAAAATCCTCGGCCCACGCGGCTTTTCCTGGTTCAAATCAGAGTAGGCAAAAAAACCTTCGGAAATCTGTGTCCCTTTTTCCGGCGAAGCTCCGCATACCAATGTTGAAACGACACGGTGACACAAATGGCTTGAAACACATTCAGGAAACGACCATGTACTTTGCCTCTGATCTGAACACCGAAGACCTGAACAAGTTACACGAAATCGCCCGACGGGACGAGGAACGGTATAGCGACCGGGATCTTGAAAAAATTTCGATCCGCTTTGGAGCTGGATCACCGTATCCATCGACCCCTCGCAGCCAACGTCAATATGACGGCTGTCAGAAGGATTAATCTGAAATTTCCCCGCAGATTCAACGCCTGAGTCGGTGTGAGCAAACCCGCCGACTCCTGCGTTGAAGGGAGCAATACATCACGCGCCCCTTGCAATCGTAATCGAGGAGAGCAACTCACTTCACTGATTGTGCGTGTGTGGAATTCGGTAAGAACTTTGTATCCCCATCAACTGGAGAATTCGATGAAGAAGATCGTTGCGGTGAGTGTTTGTGGTTTACTTTTGATCGGCCTCGTAACAGGCGGATGCGGTGCTCGCACGGAAGTGGCCAAAGAGAAGGCCCTCGAGAAAATCGACTCCCTGCTGGGAAGTATGGATGTCAAGCGGAAGGAAATCGAGCTTTCGGTTAAGGCGATCCAGGACAGCTTGACTGGGTTGCAGAAAGCGAAGATCAAAGCGAAAGTGCAATCTGATCAATTGGCCCGAAAAGTCGAGCCTATTGAGGTGAAGGTGACCACAATCGACGGAACTCTGCGGAAACTTCGGGAACATCTGCAATCGGGTACGAGTGTCGAATTCGCCGGACGGAGCTATAGCCCACAGGAATTGCAGGCCATGGCCAATCAGGTCATTGGCGAACGCAAAGGATTGGTCGACCAATTGCAGGGATTGCAGGACGCTCAGTCTCGCCTGCAAACGGTGGTTGGGTCACTGGAGCGGAAACAGGCAGACTACGATCTGAAGCTGTCGGCCATCGAGGGCCAGATTGCGGCGATTGATGCAAACCGCATTGCCCTCACGGCGATGAAGAACGCCGCTCAATTGCTGGATGGCAGCGACGCCAGCCTGGCGGACAGCGTTGCAAAGCTGGAAGAAAAAGTGAACCACCTTTACGCCGACGTGCAAACGGAACTCATCTTTGAGGATGCCACCTGGGACGAAACGAGGGTGGCTGAGCAGCTTGACTCTGTGGATACGTTCATTGCTGCGGCCCAGCAGCCGGTGGATACGATCACGATGATCGACAAGTTGCTGAATGGTGAATAGCCGTGTCGATTGGGCAGTCGTGTGGTCTGTCCCGGCCATGATCGCTCTGAGTGAGGAATGCTCAGGGCGACCGGCCCGCCTTTGTTCGGCTTCATTAGGATTGAGGGGGGAGTCATTGCCCGTACAGGTATTCCGGTTTCTGGCTTCCGAACACAGCGGCTCTCAAAGGAAGGGC
>CAIXQV010000995.1 GCA_903921605.1 uncultured Planctomycetaceae bacterium
ACGAACACCGCTTCTCAAATGTCGATCAGTGGCTCCACGTTGTTCGTCGTGGATGAATGTTCGGCGGCAACATGGACAGACGACTTCGGTTATGGCATTGGCGGTATCTCGGGCGAAACCATTCCTGCTAATTTTGTGCGAGCGTACGACGTCGAAACCGGCCTCTTCAAATGGGAAGTTGGTGGCCAGACACAAAACGGTGGTCAGGCTGCCGGACGTGGTAATCTTCTGGCAGGATTCTACTTTCTCGGCGCGCCGCTGGTTCTGGGGCAGCGAACTTATGTGCTGGCCGAGAGTGGTGAAGGGCTCTTTCTGATTCAAATTGCAGAGCCTCAAACGGCTGCCACCGTTACAGAGTCAACCGGTGATCCGGCTGCTGCGTCCTCGCCAAATCCGAGCATTGTGCGATCTCAGATTCTGACTATTCCGGAACATAAGCTGCCGAGACATCCGGTTCGCAAACATGCCGGACTTGTGCCGTCATTTGCTCAGGGACTATTGGTCTGCCCAACCTGTGATCAGCGGATCGTGGCGGTGTCAGCCGAAGATCAGTCTCTGCGATGGGTCTTTCGTTATGCAGGAAATGTCCGGACTCAGGAACTGGGCGGCGACAATCTTGTCCTCTTCGGAGGCCGCGATGCGATCGATACCGCGAGCGTCGACATGGACTCCCGCTGGGTCGATTCGTTGCCCCGCATTGTGGATAGTCGAGTCTTCGTGACTCCACGCGATTCGGATCTGTTGTACTGTCTGGATCTGCAGTCCGGTAAAGAACTCTGGAAGGCGGCTCGCGGTCCATTTCATGCCATTGGAACAATCACAAACGATCGCATTGTTCTGGTCGGAAATCAACGAGTCTCCGCATTCAGCACGACCGACGGCAGTCCGATCTGGTCGACAGAAATCCGCGATGGCGTTGTCTGCGGCTCTGCAGCATCGAATGGTCGAGTCATTCAGATCCCTACCGATGAACCCGCAATTCTGACTCTGGATCTGGCGACAGGAGTCCGACTGGTTCGACAGTCCCAGGACCTGAATCGCATGCCCGGCAATCTGCTGATAACGGAGCAGGGCCTGCTGACTCAGAATCTTGGTGAAGTCGCTTACCTTGCTGCGAATACGTCAGTACCAGACTCATCACTCGTGCAGAAGGCTACCGAGTTACTGCTTGATCAGAAGCAGGCTCAAGCGTTGGAATTGCTGGATCAGGGACTCATCGCAGGGCAGGGCGATAAGGCGGCCAGAGAACTGTTGATTGAGTTGCTTCTGGAAGAACTGCGAGCAGACTATTCCGGCAACCGCTCTCGAGTTCCTCGCATCCGTGAGTTGATCGAACAAACGTCAGCGGATCTGGCGACGGCTCCGTTGTTGCACTCTGTGATTGGCATGAATATCACGGATGCGGCCATGATTCCGAGCCAGCTCAAAGGTCGCACAGATCGCTATCTCGGTGATCTTTCAGAATTGATTACTCGAGGCATGGAAGCAAGCCACGATCTGCCTGTCGCAGAACTCACCGAGAATATTCGCCAGCTGCTGCGTGAAATCTCAACCGGACGCCGTGAATCCGTTGTATCCGGCTTTCTGACGAGAAGCAAAGCGACCATTCTCTGTGCCGGAGTACGACGCGCGGTAGCCGCTCGAACGATGAAGGAGCAGCAGCAGATTCAGGAAAGCCTGCGGGATTCCTCTGTGGAAGTTCTGAAATCTCTGCCCGACGATGATTTGAAATTTGAATTTCTGTGTTGCCTGATGTCGTGCGGATTGCCCCAATTGACACTGGCCACCCTGGAGAATCCCCAGATGCAGGCCATGGAGCATCAGCGATGGTTGCTTCAGGAGTTTGCTCGATTGACGATCAGTCAGTCCTCTTCATCGACAGCCGCTGCGGCAGCCACCGATCTCCTGACGCAGTGGAAATCAGCCAATAACGATTCGGCCATCCGGTCGTGGCTCAAGGATCTTGCTCAGCCGATTGATCCCAATGATTTGCTGCACTTCCGGATGGCCGATCAGGCCGCTCGCGACCAACACGTTGCGGCGTGGCAAAAGTCGGATGACGCGGCTACGACACAACTGCCGATGGCGTGGG
>CAIXQV010000996.1 GCA_903921605.1 uncultured Planctomycetaceae bacterium
CGCGAGGCTCATAACCTCGAGGTCGTCGGTTCAAATCCGGCCCCCGCCACTTAAACCCCGGTGTCGAAACATTTTCGACCCCGGGGTTTTTTCATGCGCCAACGGCGAGACACGCAATCTCTCGTCGCAACAACGTACTGCCACGCAAGTTGTTACGACGACGCCACGCGGGTCGCCGAGGTCTCGAATCTGGCACCCGCCAAAGGCGCGACAGGCACATTGGCCCCGCCAGACGCTCAAACTGGCCATTGTCTCACCCCCTCTCCAGAGACTTTCCCGCCGATTTATAACCACGTTCCGGATCACTAAGAGAACCGGACGGAAACACGTCGCGCGACATTCCGCGCGACATTTCATGAGAGCCTCGAAATCGTCGTCCACACGAGAAAACACCGGGCTCGCCGGGGAAGAAAACTCGCAGTCGCAGACGAACGGTTTGGAAGACCTACGTGTTGGGGGAAGCGCCAAGACGTGCCGCCGCATCATCGAAGAGGGTTACTTCGATAACTCCTGCGTCCGGATCAAACAACGCCTCCCGCACAATGTGTGGCATGGAAAGCATTTGTGACCGCTCATCCAGCTGGTTCCAGAGAGCTAAGAAACTGCTCGCCTCAGCATGGATCTCTGTGGGATCATCAGACGAAACGCTGGAAATCATCGACCGTACAAAACGCTCCATCTCATAAGCGGAGATTCCCACGCTCCGGCAAGCAGGTTTCCCTTCTGCCGTGGACCGACATCGATAATAGCGATACCGGATTGGTCCCTTCTGCGAGATCTTGGGGATCATCGGACGTCCGCATCGACCACACTTTAACAAACCACGCAGTGGCCATGTATACCGACCACGAGGGCCGTGCCCCACGTGAGAACGTAAGGCGATTGCCTGGCGGACAGCTTCGAACAGATTCTCCTCAACGATTGCTTCATGCTGTCCAGGAAGTTTATCCTGACCGTGACGGATCTTTCCGGCATAAGTCGGATTGGAAAGCAGCTTCAAGATTTGTCGTGAAGTCCACAACCCACCGCTTTTATCCCGTCGTGTTCGCCACCCTCGCTGGTTGGCGATTCTGGCAATCTCTGTCGGCACCGTCCCCGCCGCCGCGAGCTCAAAGATCGTGCGAACATGCTGTGCAGCCACACGATCGACGATCAACTGCTTCGACTTTCTGTCCACCACGTAACCGTAGGGAACACGGCCTGCCACCCTGTGGCCCTGCTGCTTCAGTGCGGCCCGAGCGTCGGTCATTCTCTCACGAGTCAGGTCCTGCTGAAATTCGCTGGCAGCCGCAACGATGTTCGTCATCAGCCGTCCTTCGGCCGAACGGCCAAAATGTGGATCAAGAACGACATGCAATTCCACATCATGGCGATCAAACACTTCAAGGAGGCGATGCAGGTCAAACAACCTGCGTGTCAGCCGGTCCACGGCATAGACGACCACACGATCAATCTGTCCGGTCTCAATTTCCTTCAGCAGTTGTTGCAAGGCAGGACGTTCAAGCGTCTCACTGGATTCACCGTCGTCCGCAAACGCCCGTAACTCGCTTCGCCAGCCGCTCTCCTGTACGAAGTCTGTGCAGATCCGCTGCTGCATTTCGCAGGAGGAAAAAATTGAGGAGCTCTGCCGCGACTGTCGCACATAGATGGCGCAGCAACGCTGGGAAGAAGGACACGTCGATGCTGCGGTTGTCCTGCCTTTTGCCATCGCCCAACATCACAGAATGATCTGACGGTCGCGGTTGAATATGCCTGAAGCAATGGTATCTCCCGTCATTCTCAAACGCCAATGTGCCTCGGCGGTGCTGGATTGGTGCTCCGGGAATACCGCTGACGCGCGTTCCCAAAACTCCGAGACACGCGCAAGTTTATTCCGAGAGCTCCTCGGACTCAGGGAGTACCAAATCCAGCAGATCAGCGAGTTGAAGCTGAGCAGCATTGCTGCGAAGAAAGGTGATCTCCTCTACAGCAGTTTCCGATTTTCCGACTCGCGTTTTGGGGTTATGCGACTTTGGGCCATGCCAAGCGCCAGATGTACGTGCCTTCGATCCAATCCAGGGATGGTGTTACCACAACAATCGGCTGGAATAAGAGGCAAACTTCCGATCGGCGCTGACAAGAGTCATCGCCTCAACTTCGGCCTGGGCGATGAGCATTCGATCGAATGGATCTGCATGGTGCTTTGGCAGAACTGCCACGTGAAGTGCATGCTGAAGATCGATCGGCAGCACCTGAACCTGGTACGCTGCAGTCCACCGTGCAATGTATTGATCTAATGGCTCATTGAGCTTCAGTTGTGGGTTCGTGCGGCTGGTCTTGATGGCCATTTCCCAAACGGAAGCAATACTGAAGAAAAGTGCGTTTGATGGATCACAGATCGCCGCCTGGGCGGTAGGGCTGAGACTTGGGTTGCCATCGACCAGCCAGAGGAACGTATGGGTATCGAGAAGCAGCTTCATGACAGATACTCTGCCATCTCGTCCAGCGGCTCATCAAAGTCCGCCGACATGTGCAGGATGCTGCCCTTCCCCAGTCCTGGTGGGGGACGCCGCACCGGCTTCTCCAATTCGCCTCGCAGTCTGGCAACGGCTTTGTGTTGCTCAGTAATGATAATTTCTTCGCCGGGAGAAAGTTGATGGAGGAGCTCCTTCAGGTTCGCCTGAGCTTCCTCAATCGTCACTGTAATCGCCATATCATCTTCCCTGCTCAGAGCCCGAAAAGCCGTTATATGTTTGCTGAACGACCGACACAAAAGCTCACTTGTTGAAGTGACGACTGCCTGAATTGGTTGAATCGAAAGCAATTCTACGGCCGAGGAGCGATAAAACAAAGACGGACGCCGAGGGATCTGATGATTCCGGTTGAGAACCACGATCCCGGAAGACGGCATCTCGACTGCCCCAAGAGTGCTGGCGGCGTCACAACTTCTGATCTCAAGCGGCTTCCGACTGAGCGTAGGTGAATTTCTCTGTTTTTTCTCCATAACCGGGCGGTCCAAATCGCACCAAGGTCACCATTGAGCCAGCCCGAATTTCCACTTAAACCCTTGGATTGCGTCTTTCGCAACCCAAGGGTTTTTTCATGCGCCCACGAAGAGACTCGCAATCTCTCGTCGCAACAACCTACTGCCACGCCAGTTGTTACGACGACTCCACTGCAGTCCCGCTGGTCTCGAACCTGGCACCCGCCGAAGGCGAGACATGCACTTTGGCCCCGCCAGACGCTCAAACTGGCCATTGTCTCACCCCCTCTCCAGAGACTTTCCCGCCGATTTATAACCACGTTCCGGATCAGTAAGAGAACCGGACGGAAACAGCAAACTTGCCCCCACAGACGTCGACTTTCAACGTCGAGGTCTCTCCGTGCGAACGTGCCGGTGAACAATGCCTGAGCGTCCCGACACTGCAGGACGTTCATGTCGACGTCGAGAAAACCAACATCGTTAGACCGTGGACGAAAACGGCTCAGGTCTCCGCTGACCGTCAGGTTGTGAAGTTTCGGACACGAGACATTCCAGCGGCATATGTGTGTTGAGAACCCCTCGCATTTCATTATTGCCGGAGCCACCTTCCATGTCCGCTCAATCGTCGTTCTCAGACATGTTGCCGAAAGACCGCCTGCGCGGCGTCGCACGAATCCTCGCCGCAGGAGTTCACCGCTGCCTCGAACTCGAACGGCTGGCGAAGATTTCAGAACCTCAAAACTCAGCGGAGGATCTCAGATCTCTGCCAATCTCGCTTGAGGTTCCTCCACAAACTCGGCTCACTGTGTCTCGTCCGCGGGTTTAGCCGCGCAACCAAAAATCGGAGTGAAAGTCGCAATGGAAATCAATGTTGATGAAGAACAAGACGCTCTGCAGAACCTGACAGTGTCCGAATTGCACAAACGCTACGCCGAACTGTGGAAGGAAGAAGCTCGGTCAAGGAATCGGCCTTATCTGGTCCGCCGAATCCTCTGGCGATTGCAGGCAAATCAGGAAGGCGACCTGACAGAGCGAGCTCGCAAGCGGGCGGAGGAACTCGCTGACGAAGCGGAGATCCGAACAACCCCTCCACGGAAACTCGGACCACGAAAGAAGCCCGGGACGCGAGTTGCCGGCAATCTCCGGGATACCAGATTGCCTCCGGTCGGAACTCAACTGGTTCGAGATTACAAGGATGCCCAGATCGTGGTGAATGTTGTGGAAGGCGGATTTGAATACGACGGAGAACGTTACAAGTCGCTTTCCGCGATCGCCAACAGGATTACGGGAACACATACCAACGGATTTCGATTCTTCGGGCTGGAGGGAACTCCATGAAGAAAGCAGACAAGGCCAAAGCAAAAGTCGTGCGATGCGCGATTTACACACGCAAATCGACAGAAGAAGGTCTCAATCAGGAATTCAACTCTCTAGACGCCCAGCGTGAGGCAGGCGAAGCCTTTATCGCCAGTCAGAAGCACGAAGGCTGGACGCTCCTTCCCCGACGATACGATGACGGCGGCTTCTCTGGTGGTAATGCGGAGCGGCCGGCATTGCAGCGACTCATGCAGGACGTCGCAGCTGGAGAGATTGACTGTGTGGTCGTCTATAAAGTCGATCGACTCAGCCGTTCACTGCTCGACTTCGCAAAGCTCATGGGAACCTTTGAAGAACAGAACGTGGCGTTTGTTTCTGTGACCCAGCAATTCAACACGAACCACTCGATGGGGCGACTGACGCTGAACATTCTCCTGTCGTTCGCACAGTTCGAGCGGGAGATCATCGGCGAACGTATCCGCGACAAACTCTCGGCCCAGGCACGAAAGGGAAAATGGAAAGGCGGCATCCCGGTGCTTGGCTACGACGTGGACCGCAGCACTCCCACCCCGAAGCTGGTCGTCAATAAAGCGGAAGCGATTCAGGTGCGGGAAATCTTCGAGCTGTACTTGTCGATGGGTTCGCTTTTACTGGTCGCCACCGAATTGAACGACCGCGGCTGGTTCAGCAAACGCTGGACAACCAAATCAGGCCGCAAACGCGGAGGTGTTGAGTTCGACAAGAACAACCTCCACGCCCTGCTGACCAACCCCATTTACATCGGGAAGATCAGACATCGCGACGATGTCTTCAACGGTGAGCATGCGCCAATTGTCGAACCGGCGTTGTTCTTTCGAGTCGCAGAACGCCTGAAACGTAACGCTCATTTGCCGAACCCGCGAAGCCGCAACAAATACGGATCCTTGCTGAAGGGGTTGTTGTATTGCTGCGGATGCGGCCGAGCGATGACGCATACTTACAACACCGCGAGAAAGCGACGTTACCGGTACTACACATGTATCAGCGTGCTCAAGCAGGGACGCGCCGCCTGCCCGTCACGGTCCCTGCCGGCATCGGAGATTGAAAAGGCTGTCGTTGACCAGGTGCGGTGTATCGCGAAGGATCCGGCCTTGCGACGTGCTGTGTTCGATGAAACGCAGGCTCACCTGCATCAACAACTGGAAGAATTCCGTGTGAATCTGGCTGTGTCGGAACGAGAAATCAATTGGCTGGAGGAAGAACTCAAGCAGACGACGCAGACGGGGCAAACAGATTCTGAGACGGCGAAGTTGGCAGCGGACCTTCAGGAGCGACTTGGCCGCGAGCATCACAAATATGGGAAGCTCTCCAATCGAGTGACGGAGATGGAGGCTGCCGAGATCAAAGCAAGCGACATCGCACGGATGATGGAGAACTTTGACAATCTCTGGTCCACACTGAGTCCAAAGGAACAGTGGCACATGCTAAGCATGTTGATTCAGCGAGTGGAATTTGACGCAACCGAAAGCAGTTTCGAAATCTTCTTTGAGGACGCCGGCATCGCGGCACTGTCGCATGCGGCTGAAGGGGCGGCCAGATAATGCGAGTCAAACAGACCATTCACTTTTACAGCGATCCACAACGGTTTCATCGCATCGGGATCGGGCCAAAGCCTGACCCGCCACCGCCACCTGAAGGCCGCATTCCTCGGGTGGCTCGACTCATGGCGCTGGCCATTCGTTTTGACAGAATGATCCGCGAGGGAAAAGTTGACAGTCAGACAACATTAGCCGCACTGGCCCATGTCACTCAGCCGCGAATGAATCAGATTCTCAGCCTCAATTACCTCGCACCCGACATCCAGGAAGCGATCCTGCACCTGCCACGCACGCAGCCCAGTGAGACCGCCGTCCACGAAAAAGCCTTGCGTTCGATTTGTGCTGAAGACTGCTGGAAGACGCAGCGAGAGATGTGGAATCAACTAGTGGGGGTCCCAGCGTCGGGATCATGAATCCTGAATTCGTGAGATCCTCATTGTTTCCGGTACGCTGCCCATCAGCCTTGTCAGCATGGAGAGCGAGACTTGATATTGCCCGTTCTTTGGTCGGGGCTTGTGGGATACCAAGGCCCAGACGATCCCACCTGGGCCGTTATAGATTTCTTTGAAGCTTCCATCGCGGGCGATCTTCAGCACCAGCAAAAACTCCGGCTCACTGCTGATGGAGATCCTCTTCGCCTGAGTCGCTTTCACCTGCACAAGGCGGCCATCCACCTTGCCATCATGCCCCTTCGCAGAGGCCGTGAACAGCGTGATACCATAGTAATAGGCAGCCATGGCTTCGCCGATGCTGCCAACCATGTGCCCGTCAGGCGTGAAATGTCGCCCAGGAAACATTCTCTCCAATTCATCGACGGCTGCATAAACATTGCCGAGAAGAATTGGGAACCGGGCGGAATCCATGAAAGAATCCTCGAGGGGAAGCGACTGGCGAAATCACCATGAGATGTGAAGCGAATTCGGAAGAGCCGACGAATCTTGAAACATTATTCTGCCATCACTCATCATCTGAACCAGTTCCCCCCTCCTGATCTTCACCAACTTGATGAATCCACTCTTTCGCAGCAAGCGTGTGTGTCGCGGCATCGCGAAACCGGTCGAAATGGCGTTTCGTGGAAAGAAAACACCTTAGAGGCTGTTTCAAAACCTGATTGTAGATATTTCAATGGCAGGGAGTTTGCATTTGTGTGAGAGCGAAAGGAGTAGCTCTCATGTTAATCAAACTGTGCTCATGGCCGAAACGACGTCGGCCGAATACCACAGGATCAAG